>NZ_JANSJI010000034.1:0-9761 GCF_047462475.1 Synechococcus sp. H55.11 | reverse complement strand
GGGGGTGAGGGAGTCTGGGAAAATCAAAAACGAGGCTCGCTGTTGAGGCGTGACGGCTGCTGTTTTAAATAGCGCAAGAACTCCCGCAGTTCGGCCTCATTCAGTTGGTGGCGAGATTTTTTTTGGAAGCGACGCTCCAGGAACTCTTGTCCTTCCTTGCGGCCCCAGCCAATACGCTGCATCTCGACATCTGTTTGAGCAATGATGTCTGATAGATCATCTCCATAGGCTCCCGGCTCGCTCAAGCTGGGCAATTCTGAGGGAGTCGGCTTCGCAGGGATCCCTGTTGGCTCAGGGGCTTGAGGGGCAGGAGAAGAGTGGGTGCGCCCATTGGCCAAGGCCAAGTCGGGAGTTGGCAAATAGGGCAGCCTGGCGGCAGCAGAATCCATACCCAAGCTCAAGGAAGTTGCGGAATGACCGAATCCTGCGTGGTTTAAAGCGCGCTTCAGCGCAGCATCTTCCGCTTCTTCTACTGTGTTGGAGCCGGCAATACCACTACCCAGAACCGTGTTGTTCACCACCACCTGGGCTTTGACAATGTAGATCCCTTCTTCTACGCGCAACAGATCGGTGAGCAAACTGCCCATAGGGTACCGCTCTCGAAACTGTTGAATCATGTTTGCGCCGAAACCTGTCGCTGCTCGGGTCTTGACTACAAGCTAGCTTGAAAGTACGCCTCACATCCAGATCTCAACGCCTCAATCTCAAATCAACATCGGCTAAAGATGTCTATCGAGCAGATCCCAACAAGAAGAGAAGTCTTTCCCAACAGTCAGCGTTCGGCTCGACAAGGGTATGCTATGGCCAAGGGATCCAGTTGCCAAGGTTGCCCTGAGTGGCTGGCTTGGAAAAGGAAAACTGATTTATTATCGCTGCACAGCAAGGCATAACGGAGAACCATGGCTAGCGATACAACCGGGGTCAGCTCAGCCAGTTTGGGGCAGGCAGCCATTCGAGAGCGCAATTATGGCACTGCTTTGCAGTTGCTGCGGCGGGCTTATCGTGCGGATCCCAGCCCGGAGAATGCCCGTTGGCTGGCCACCGCCTACGAAGAAGCGGGGTATGCCCAATTGGCCGCCCTCTATCGAGAATTGGCCCAAGAGCGCAGGGAGACTGCCAAAGCAATTCAATTCCAAGCCCCCAAACCTCCCGGCACCCTTGCAGAACTGAAGCAACCCCCTCCTGAACCGCCGGAGCGCAAGACCATTCCCTTGCCCCAGCCGATCCCACACCCAACCCCACCGGCATCCTCTCCGGATCAGCCGATTTGGATTTACAAGCCCGCCCCCATTGACCCCAAAAGCATCAGCCGTCAAACGCCCCTTCGATCTCAAGCCGCGGAGCCTGCCCCTTCCCCTCAACAATCGGCGGAGAGGAGTGACTATCTGCCGGTTCAACACGCCCCGGATTTACAAAACCCGCAGCAGGGATCCCCCTTCCTGCGGCGGCTGAACCAACTGCATCGCCAGTTTAAGGATCGGCCCACGGCGGAGCTGGCTCTGCAACTGGCGGAAGCCTACGACGAGCAGAAGAACTTCAAAGAGGCCCAGCGCTACTACCGAGAGGTGTTGGATCTGGATGATTCCTGGCTGTTGCGACCAATGGTGCAGGAGCGCCTGGAAGAGCTGCAGCAACTGCAGGAGCAGGGTTCTTTGGCGGATCCCTCGGCCCAAAGTTTGCTCAAGCTGGCCGAGAAGTTGGAGCAGGAGGGGGAAATCGCCCGGGCCGAGCAAGTTTACCGCCAGATCCTAAAAATGAATGCCACCTTGGATGTTTATGCTAAGGCTCGCAAGGGGCTAAATCGGCTCTATCCGGACGGAAAGCGGTGAACGGCAGACCCTCGCATCTCCCCTGAACCGTCACAATTCGGAAGCAGCTTCTCCTCAAAATGGATCCCGCGGGTCGAGGGCATCTCGCAGACCATCCCCCAGCAAGTTAAAAGACAAAGAGGTGAGCACCACCATCAGGGTGGGGGCTAGCACCAGCCAAGGCTGCAGAATGATTACCGAAGCATTGGTGGCCAGCGACAGCATATTTCCCCAAGACGCATCCGGCTGTTGGATCCCCAGGCCGATCAAGCTCAGCACCGACTCCGCCACGATGTAGCCGGGCACCGCCAAGGTTGCCGAGATCACCACGTAGGTGGTGGTCTGAGGCAGAATATGCCGCACCAGCAGATACAGGGATCCGGCCCCGGCCACCCGCGCCGCCTGCACAAAGTCTCGCTCCCGCAAGGACAGCACCTGGCCCCGAATGACCCTGGCCAAGCCCGCCCAACCCACAAAAGAGAGGATGGCCACAATCACCAAAAAGCGCTCGGCATTGCTGAAGGGCACGCCGGTCAGCGGGTTCACCTGCAACACCGCCGCCAGCGACACCAGCAAATACAGGGTTGGGATCGACATCAACACCTCAGTCAGCCGCATCAGCAGCGTATCCACCCAGCCGCCGAAGTAGCCGGATATGGCCCCCACCAGCAGGCCGATGGGAAAAGAGATGCCGATGCCCACCAGGCCAACAAACAGGCTGACGCGCCCGCCATAGACCAGACGGCTGAAGTAGTCGCGGCCCTGATCATCCGTGCCCAGCAGGTGCAGCCGCGCTACCGGCAGCCCTTCCTCTGGCCGCAGGGGGACGGTGCCGAACAAATGTCGATCCCAGGGGATCAGCCCCAGCCAACGGTAAGGGGTGCCGGCCACAAACAGGCGGATCCCGGCGGGACGGCTGCTATCCACCAAAAGCGGACGTTCGCCCGTTTCCAGATCCACCGGCCCCTGGCGGGTGGGGTAAACGTGGGGCCCCAGCCAAGCGCCCGACTCATCCCACAAGTGAATGGCGGTGGGGGGCAAAAGGGATCCCCCTGGCTGCGATTCCAGCGGGCTGTAGGGGGCAACAAACTCGGCAAAAATGGCGCAGACGTAGAAAAAAACGAGAATGTAGGCTCCCACTTGAGCCCAGCGATTTTGGCGCAGCCGTTTCCACCACTGCATGAGGCCAGGGTCCCGGTTGGGCGAGTTGCCAGAACGAAGTTGGCTTTTAGTGTAGCTAAGCTTTGGGGTTATTTCGAAGACACTGCCCACGCCGTCCAATCTTGAACGGATCCCCCTAGCCGGCCAGGGAATAGCTGGGGCTGCAGGGGGCCATCATTTCCATCCGAGCTGCGGCGATGGTCTGCGGCAGCACCCCCACCAGCCGCGCCAAAATGTCATCCGGCAACTGCTTGACCAACTCCGCAGAGAAAAACTCCTCCAAGCTAAAGAGCAAAATCCGCGCCCGCTGGGCCGGCAAAGGATTATCGGTGATCTGCTGCAACCAGCGCATCCAGTGCAGCCGCTTGGTATAGGCGTTTTGCCGCTCTTGATAGCCCTGGGGATGCAACAGAGCCACATCCCCAATCGGGATCACGCTGCTCGACTCCACATCCAAGGGCCCCCCCACCGCAGCGCCCGGCCCGGCAAACTCGGCATGAAACGTCTTGCAGATGATCAAGGCGTTGTGCCGCTGCGGATCCACCATCAGCAATTGGCCGCTGCTGAGGCTGCGAATCAGTTGACCTGGCTCAACCCACTGAACCAGGCTATGGCTGTTGGGAGAGGGCTCGTTCATACCTCTTTAAGATATCTCAGCTCCCCTTCCCCTTACATGAGATCTTCAACTTTCGCAGCTCTGCTTGACCAAATCTTCATAGATTGGGGGGAGAGGGCCAAACGTGGCCTTCCCCCAAGCTACTGGCGGGGGGTTTGGATCTCGCCGACAACCCGAATGGCGATCCCTTCGCCGGCCTGGCAGCGGCCAATGCGGCGAGCATAGGAGTAGCCGGCGCTGTGGAGCTCTTGCAAAAGCTCTGCGGTGAAGGCGGGATCCACCGCCAGCAGTAAGCCGCCGCTGGTTTGCGGATCCGACAAGAGCAACTGCTGCCACTCCGGTAGAGAGTCGGCCTCTACGCCTTCATAGCCTTGCCAGTTGCGGCGGGCTGCACCTGGGAAGATCCCCGCCTCCGCCAAGGAGAGGGCCTCGGGCAAAAAGGGAATAGCAGCCAGATCCAACTCGGCGCTTACCCCTGAGCCACGGCAGACCTCTAGCAAGTGTCCCAAGAGGCCAAACCCCGTTACATCGGTTAGGGCGTGAACCTGGGGTCGCCGCGCCAGTTGCGGGCCGATGCGGTTAAGCTGAGTCATCACCTGCAAAACCTCGGCGTAGCCCGCTGCGCTAAGCTGACCCTTTTTTAGGGCGGTGGTCATCACCCCGATCCCCAGCGGCTTGGTTAGGATGAGGTCGTCGTCGGGCTGAGCCGTGGCGTTGCGGCGGATGTGCTGCGGGTGGGCCAGGCCTGCCGCCACCAAGCCGAAGATAGGCTCGGGCGAATCGATGGAGTGCCCCCCGGCCAAAGGGATCCCGGCTTCCTGACAGATCTGGATTCCCCCGGCCATGATCTCCCGAATAGCCGACAGGGGCAGGGTGTTGACCGGCATACCCAGAATGGCGAGGGCGAGAATGGGCCTACCCCCCATCGCGTAAACGTCAGAAAGGGCGTTGGCTGCGGCAATGCGGCCAAAATCCACCGGATCGTCCACGATGGGCATGAAAAAGTCGGTGGTCAGGATCAGGGCCTGCTCGTCGTTGAGTTGGTAGACGGCGGCATCGTCGCTCGTTTCAGCCCCCACCAACAGGGCCGGATCTGACCAAAGAAGAGGCAGCTCCTTAAGAATCTGCTGCAGCAGCGCCGGGGCAATTTTGCAGCCGCAGCCGCCGCCGTGGGAGTACTGGGTGAGGCGAAGGGGAGTCTCCATGCAAGCAAAGGGAGAAAACGTCGGCCTGACTTTACTGTAGCGGCAGCTAGCAGCAACTGGA
This sequence comes from Synechococcus sp. H55.11, assembly GCF_047462475.1. NCBI lineage: Bacteria > Bacillati > Cyanobacteriota > Cyanophyceae > Synechococcales > Synechococcaceae > Synechococcus > Synechococcus sp. H55.11. Next base: position 4,910 of record NZ_JANSJI010000034.1, on the reverse strand, counting down.
AAAAGGGGCGCTGGGTTAAGGTTGAAGGGATCCCTCTACCCATAGCGTTGCCATGTCTTTTGTCCCCTTGCACTTGCACAGCGAGTACAGCCTTCTGGACGGGGCTAGCCAATTGCCGCGTTTGATTGAGCAGGTGGTGGCGATGGGTTTGCCAGGACTGGCCCTGACCGATCACGGCGTCATGTATGGGGCCATTGAGCTGGTGAAACTGTGTAAAAGCAAAGGGATCAAGCCGATTATTGGCAACGAGATGTATGTTATCAACGGCGATATTCGAGACAAAAGCCGCAAGTATCCCAAGTATCACCAAGTGGTTCTAGCCAAAAACACCCAGGGCTATAAAAACTTGGTGAAGCTAACCACTATTTCCCATCTCCACGGCGTTCAAGGCAAGGGGATCTTTGCTCGCCCCTGCATCAACAAAGAGTATTTGGCCCAATACAAAGAGGGGTTGATCGTGACCAGCGGCTGTCGAGCTGGGGAAGTGCCCCAGGCCATTTTGCAGGGGCGGCCAGAAATTGCCCGCCAGGTTGCCGCCTGGTATCAAGAACAGTTTGGAGACGATTACTACATTGAGATCCAGGATCACGGCTATCGAGAAGACCGCTTTGTCAATGTGCAATTGGTGCGCATTGCTCGCGAATTGGGGATCCCGATCATCCTCACCAACGATAGCCACTTCATCTCCTGCTGGGATGTGGAGGCCCACGATGCCCTGCTCTGCATCCAAACAGGCAAATCTCTCACCGAGAAAGATCGCCTTCGCTACAGTGGGACGGAATACCTGAAAAGCCCAGAAGAAATGCGCCGCCTCTGCCGCGATCACCTGGAGCAAGAGGTGATCGACGAAGCCATTGCCAACACCCTCAAGGTGCTGGAAAAGATCGAGGGCTATGACCTATTTGGGGAAATGCGCATGCCCGACTACCCGGTTCCACCGGGCCATTCTGCCGATAGCTATCTCACCGAATTGGCCTGGCAGGGCTTGGCAAAACGCTGCGGCGTTGCCTATCCAGATCAGATTCCGGAAAACTATCAGGAGCGCCTGCGCTTTGAACTAAGCATCATCCAACAAAAAGGCTTCTCCAGCTATTTCCTGGTGGTTTGGGACTACATTCGCTATGCCTGTGAGCACGGGATCCCAGTAGGCCCAGGCCGCGGTTCGGCAGCCGGATCCCTGGTGGCCTATGCCCTGCAAATTACCAATATTGACCCCGTCAAATATGGGTTGCTCTTCGAGCGTTTTCTCAACCCAGAACGGCAATCGATGCCGGATATCGATACCGATTTCTGCATCGAGCGGCGGGGAGAGCTGATCGACTATGTAACCCGCAAGTATGGTCAAGAGCGAGTGGCCCAAATCATCACCTTTAACCGCATGACTTCCAAAGCTATTCTCAAAGATGTTGCCCGGGTGCTCGATATTCCCTATGCCGAAGCCGACAAAATGGCAAAGCTGATCCCGGTATCGCGGGGTAAGCCTGCCAAACTGGAGGAGATGATCGGCGAGAACACGCCGGCTCCAGAGTTCAAAGAAAAATACGAGAAAGACCCAACCACTCACCGCTGGATCGAGCTGGCCCGCCTGTTGGAAGGCACCAACAAAACCTTTGGGGTTCACGCTGCCGGCGTGGTCATCGCCAAGGATCCCTTGGATGAGATCGTGCCCTTGCAATACAACAACGAAGGCCAAATCATTACCCAGTACTCGATGGAAGATATTGAGTCTCTGGGCCTGCTGAAGATGGACTTTTTGGGGCTGCGCAACCTGACGATGATCCAGCGGGCTGTGGAGCTGATTCGAGAGCACAGAGGGGTCACCATCGACCTGGATAACCTACCATTGGATGACGAGAAAACCTACCAACTTTTGGAAAAGGGAGAGCTGGAAGGGATCTTCCAACTGGAATCTTCCGGGATGAAGCAGGTGGTGCGAGAGCTCAAGCCTTCCAACTTAGAAGACATTTCCTCGGTCTTGGCTCTTTACCGACCGGGGCCATTGGATACGGGCATGATCCCAGACTTTATCGATCGCAAACATGGCCGCAAGCCGGTAACCTATGCCCACGATCTCCTCAAGCCAATCCTTCAAGATACCTACGGCGCCATTCTCTACCAAGAACAGATCATGCGCATTGCCCAGGACATGGCCGGCTATACCCTGGGCCAGGCTGACCTGCTGCGGCGGGCGATGGGGAAAAAGAAAGTTTCCGAGATGGAGCAACAGCGGGAGCAATTCGTCCGGGGAGCTTTGGAGCGAGGTGTGGCCAAGGAAGTGGCCACGGAACTATTTGACCAGATGGTTGCTTTCGCCGAGTATTGCTTCAACAAATCCCACTCTACGGCCTATGGACTGATTACTTTCCAGACAGCCTATCTCAAGGCCAATTATCCAACAGAATACATGGCGGCGCTGCTTTCTTCTGTGGGAGGGGATCAAGATAAGGTGCAGCGCTATATCACCTATTGTCTGTCGATAGGGATCCAGATTCAACCGCCCGATATCAACCGCTCTGGGCTGGATTTTACCCCCCAAGGATCCAGCATTTTGTTTGGTCTAGGGGCGGTGAAGAATGTGGGTGAGGGGGCGATTCAAAACATCCTGGCTGCCCGCCAGGCGGGGGGCCCCTTCACCTCTTTGGCCGACTTTTGCCAGCGGGTGGATCTGCGCCTGGTTAACCGTCGCGCCATCGAGTCGCTGATCTGTGCAGGCGCTTTTGATTGTATTTCCCCCAACCGCAAGCAATTAATGGTGGATCTGGATCCCATTCTCACCTGGGCGACGGAGCGGGCCAAGTCCAAAGCCATTGGTCAAGCCAGCCTATTTGATTTGTTGGGCAGCGACAGCAGTGATGGCCAGGGATTTATGGAGGCGCCGCGGGGGCCTGCTACCGAAGATTTTCCAGCGCCAGAAAAGTTAAGGCTGGAACGGGAGCTGTTGGGTTTTTATGTTTCGGATCACCCGCTGCGGCGGATTCAAGAGCAGGCGCGCCTGTTGGCTCCCGTTAACCTCTCGGATTTGAGCGGCTACGCAGCCGAGACTTCTGTAGGCATTCTGGCCCTAGTGACCGCCATCAAAACCGTAACCACCAAGAAAGGGGATCGCATGGCCATTGTGCAACTGGAAGATCTCACCGGCAGTTGCGAAGCGGTGATCTTCCCCAAGACTTACGAACGTTTGCGCCATCGCCTGGAGGTGGATCAACGGCTATTGATCTGGGCCAAGGTGGATCAGCGGGATGAACAGGTGCAATTGATTGTCGAGGACTTGCAGCCAATTGAATCGGTGAGTTGGGTTACGGTGCAACTCCCTCTGGAGGCTGCCGGCACATTGGAGGATCGATACCGCCTGCAAACATTGCTTGCCCGCCAACGCTCGGAAGCCAAGGAAGAAAATCGCATCCCCGTTGTGGCGGCCATCGTCGCCCCTCCCCACACGCTCTGGGTGAGGCTGGGATCCCAATTTTGGGTTAAAAATGCCCAGGCTGCAGTTGAGGCCCTCCGCCAAGCTGGCTATACCGCCCGCAGCGAAGCGCTAGCCTCTTAAGCCGTCAACCCAACTGTCGTTCCAGCCAAGTGCGTAACTGGGTCACGGTTAGCCGCGGCGAGGGGCGGGGCAGAGATCGTTCGGGATCCCCCGCCAAGCTCAGCACGGGAACCTCCAGTTGGTAGCGCTCCCACCAGGTGGGGTTAGTGGTGATGTCGCGGATTTCCAACGTGGCGATCTCAGGGATCTGCTGCAACTTCTCCGCTAGGCCCTCGCAGAGGTGGCAGCCGGGCTTGCTGTAGAGGATCAAGGGCGGCCAAGGCATAGGGGATCCCTAAAGGCTGACAGTACAGGCCAGACGACGGTGCTGCAGCGAGGGCATCTGCCGCCGGATAAGCTGCAGGCGCTCCGGGTCGATCTCGGCAATGGCCACCCCTGGTTTTTCGCCGCCGGCATCCGCCAGGATCGTCCCCCAAGGATCCACGATCATGGCGTGGCCATGACATTGCCGCCGCTCGTAGTGGGTGCCCACCTGGGCGGGAGCAATCACGTAGCAGGTGTTTTCAATAGCGCGACACTGCAGCAAAACCTGCCAGTGGTCCCGGCCCGTGTAGGCGGTAAAGGCGGCGGGGATCAACAGCACCTGCGCTCCTCGATCCACCAAGGAACGATACAGCTCCGGAAAGCGCACGTCGTAACAAACCGATAGACCTAGCATGCCCAGCCGCTCTTCCTGGCAGACCACCACCTCGTTGCCGCTCACCACCGTGTTCGACTCGCGGTAGGTGTTGCCGTCGGGCAGGTTGACGTCGAAGAGGTGGATCTTGCAGTAGCGAGCCAGCTCCTTGCCCTCGGGGCTGTAGAGGGCGGCGGTGTTGTACACCTTGCCTTGTCCATCCGGCACCGGGTATCCCCCGCCCAGCACGAATACCTGGTAGCGCTGGGCCATCTTGGCCAAAAACTCCTCGGCCCGCTGCGCGATCTCCGAGGCAAGGCGAGCTTTTTCTTCCTCCGGCCCCATGAAGGCAAAGTTTTCCGGCAAAGCTACCAGCTCACATCCCCGCCGCGCCGCAAAGTCAATCCACTCCTCTGCCTGTTGTAGGTTGCTGGCCAGATCGGGGGTGCTGGTCATCTGAAGGGCGGCTGCCAAATAGGATCGCATGGGGAAACTCCAGGAAAACTCAAAGGATCCAGCCGTCTAGCCCACCAGGTGCCACCAGCCCAACGCAGGCCCCACAAATCGCACCACCACCCAAACAATGGCCAGGAGAATAATGCCGGTCCAAGCGCCCCGAGTTGTCCAATTGTAGATCGTGCGGGCTTGGGCTTTGGTGAGAGGAATATCTTTGAGCTGGGGAAACAGTAGCTCTTGGTCAGGGTCGGGGCTGTTGCGGGTTTTGCGGCGCTTTGCTTCGCCCATAGG
>NZ_JANSJI010000033.1:3652-9879 GCF_047462475.1 Synechococcus sp. H55.11 | reverse complement strand
TCCCCCTGGGAGAGGGGCTGGGGGTGGTCGCGTGAGCGGCGCGGAGCGCTTGGGCAGCGGCAAAGTGTCTTAATCTTGTCTGAAACGACTATATTCCTGACGGTTTTGTGGTGGGCAGGTGCGGATTGTCTCTGAGTAGGTTGGGAAGCCCGCGCCGCGCTGATGGGAGCAGGCCAAGGGGATCCGCTCAGGAGCTGCGGTCTAGCGGCTGGGGCTCTGGTTGAGGGGTGAGGGTTTCCAGCTCCGGCAAGGGGGATCCCATCTCGGCGGCGGGGCTTTCCAAGGACTTTGTCCCCCTATCTTCGGTGGGCATGCCCGTCGGCAAGCCGGATGCAGCTTGGGCCGGCTGAAACTGGGGATCCAGCTCCAGGCAGCGCTGCAAACTGGCCTGGGCCGCTTCCCGCTGGCCGGCCTGTAGTTGGATCAACCCCAAGGTATGCCAAAAGGCGGGCCGCTGCGGCTCCAGTTGCGTAGCCCGTTGGGCGTCGGCCAGGGCCAGCTCCAACTTTCCCAGCTTCAGGGCTTCCCAGGCGCGGTTGTTGAGGGCCACCGCGTCTTCTGGGGTGAGCTCCAGGACGCGCGAGTAGGCTTGCGCTGCTTTCTCTGCATCCCCCAGGTCGCCATAGACCAGGCCCAAGGCAAACCAGCCCCAGGGATCCCGTTCGTTGAGGCGGGTCATCTCTTGGGCGGCGGCAAGGGCTTCTTCCAATCGGCCCAGGCGGCGCAGGCTGGTGATCTGGCCAAACCAGCAGGCAAAGCTGCCAGGACGCTGCTGCACCAAGCTCCGGAACTGCTCTAGGCTGGCCTCGTATTGCCCCAGCTCCTGCTGGGCCACTGCCAGGGCGTAGCGAGCCGGGAAGTCCTCTGGCCGGATCTTCAGGGCCTCCTCAAAGTGAATGCAAGCCTCCTTTAGGTAGCCCAATTTCTGGAAGGCCACGCCGCGGGCGTACCAGCTTTTGGGGTTGTCGGCGTCGTAGCGCAGGGCACGTTCCAGGGCTTTGCTGGCCAGCCGATACTGCCCCAGGCGCAGCAGAGCCACCCCTAGGTTATGGAGCGTAATGGGATCCCGGCGGCGCAGCCGCAGCGAGCGCTTGTAACACTCGATGGCCGAGCGCAGCCGCTGGCAGTGGAACAGGGCATTACCTTGGTAGCGCCAGACCCGGCCACTTCTGGGGTTGAGCTTCAAAACCCGAGCAAAGCTGGCCGCCGCCGAGCTGGGCCGCCGCAGCCGCCGCAACACGATCCCACGCGCCAGCCAGGTGCGGGGCTGTTGGGGGTTGTAGCGCAGCGCCTTGTTCAGGCTGTTGAGGGCCAGCTTGGGCCGCTTCAGTTGCATGAGGCGAATGCCGCGGTTGTGCCAGGCCAGGGCGTCCTCCGGGTTGCTCTCCAGCACCTTGTCGTAGTTGACCACCGCCGCTTTGTACTGGCCCAGGCGCCCCAGAATCAGGGCCAGGCGCAGCCGCGTCTCCTCGTCGTAGGGGTTGATGCTCAGGGATCCGTTGTAGCTATCCACCGCCTCGCGGTAGCGGGCCAACTGCACCAGCACATCGCCGCGTCGGCTCCAGGCCAGGGCGAAGTTGGGATCCATGTTCAAAGCGCGGTCGTAGGCGGCCAGGGCTTCGGTTAGGTTGCCCCGCTTGCGCCACTCCTCGGCCCGATCGAATTGAATATCGGCGCTGTTCCACTGGAACAGGCGCTGAAGAAATTGCAAAATGGCAATCTTGCGTGCCCCTTCCTCCGGTGTGGCAGAGGGCATTTCGCCAGTGGCAATGCGCAGGATGGCTAGCTGAATGGCTCGTAGGAAAGCTTGGAACCCCCGCACTTCCTCATCTTCAGGAGGTTCCTCGCGGCGGTGGTATTGCAGCCGAAATCGCTGCAGATCTCCAGGGGTGGGGAAGCTGGGATCCAAAAAGTGCATCAGCTCCCGGGCCCGGTACTCAAACAGCACCGGATCTTCCTCAGAGCCGCTAAAATCCAGCAGCGGTGCTTCTGCCAGGGGGCGGGGCAGCTCGGCGGGCGTGTGGAGCAGCGTCAGCAGGCGCTGGTTCTGTCGGGGCGGAGCGTGGGAGAAGCCGCTGTAGAGCTCATCTCTAGGCCAGGGATCGGCAACAAACTCCGGCGAGGCCACCACCCCGATCCAGCGGCATTGTTCGATGGCCAGTTGCAGCTCCAGCCGGCGGTCGTCTCCCGGCTGCAGCATCCAGCGGTCAAACCAGACCTTGAACCCCTCCCGATCCAGCCGCTCGGCCAGTTGCCGCGCCCACCGCGCCTGCTCTCGGTGGTAGCGCAAGAAAAGGTCAAACTTGTAATGCTCGGAAGACATGAACGCCTGCTCGCTGCTCTTTTCCAGCTTATCTTTGCCATCGCCTCGGCGGCCCGAGCACTGCCTCTTCCCCGGCTGCAAGATCGGCGATAGTTGAGGAAGGGTTGGTCAGGAGGGGGAGATGGCAAGCGGAGTGCTGGCGATTGCCGCAGCGATTGGCTTAGTGGTTCTGCTGTTGGAAGCGATTCGCTATCGCCGCTGGGGATCCCTGCGCCGTTGGCAGCCGGCAATGGGACTGGGCCTGGCGGCCCTGGCAGCGCTGGGGGCGGGGCTGGGACAGTTGCCGGAACCGGTTCCGCTGGCCCTGCTGTTGGGGGGGCTGGTGGGACTGGGGCTGCTGGGCTTGGGCGGCTGTGGGCGGGCCGGGCAGGGGCTGGCGGTGCTGCTGCTCAGCTTGGCCACCTGGCAGGGTGTAGCCGGCGGCGCCTTCGAGGGATCTGAGGCGGGAGCTGCTTTTTCTCTGCTGTTGTGGGGCTGCGGCCTGGGGATGGGCTTGGTGGGGATCCCGTTGCTGGGCTGCTTGGCTGAAGGAGAGATGCTGTCTGTGCTGATGGGGCTGGCCCAGGGCTGGAGCGGCATCGCCGCCTTGACTTGGGGATCCCGCCTTATGGAGATGGGAGGGGAATCTCTGCCAGATCTCCCTTGGCCGGTGTTGTTACCTGTTGGTCTGGCCGCCCTCAGCCTAGTGGCGGGCACCCTGCCCTTGTTGACTGTTCCCGTTCGCGCCAGCGGGACAGAGTCCTCACCCGACAGCGAGGTGGAATCCAACCGGCTGCTGTCGGCCCTGGGGCACGGTGTGGGATGGCTGGTGGCGACGGCGCTGGCCCTGGCTCTGGTGCGCAACGGGCTGTACCAGGATCCCTTTTGGGCGCTGCTGTACGGGGCGGGGGTGTTGCTCTCGTGGGCTCTACTGGCTTTGGAGAGCAGGATCCCGGCACCCGAGGGGAAAGAGGCCTTGCTCTGGCGGGCCTGTGTGAGCCTGACGCTGGTAGGCGGTGGGGCGCTGCTGGCGTTGCGGCTGGGGGGATCCTACGGGGCGGCGCTGCTGGGGCTGGGGTGTCTGGCTTTTCCCAGCCGCTGGGGGGCGATGGCTGCCCTGTTTTTGTCGGCCCGACCCCTGCTGCAAAACCTGCTGCACCAGTTCAACCTGCAGGTGGCCGGGATCGACCTCACCCAGCCCTACGTATCGGCGGCGCTCTACTTGGGCATGGCGGCCATGGCCTTGGCTGCGCTTCTTTACTGGCTGCACGGGCTAGACAAACCCCTGCAAACCGGGGTCGGCCTGACGCTGGGCAGCCTGCTCCTGCCGCTGGGGGTGGGCTATTTCGTCCATGCCCAGCCGCAAGCAGCTTTCTTGCTGGCAGCCTTGATCACCGCCTTGATCTTGGCGGCGCTGCAGCCCATAGCCTTGAACCAAGAAGGGAGAAGGGCGACTTGGACGGGGATCCAAGCTTTGGGCCTGGCCACGCTCGCCATCCTCGGATCCAACCTCAGCCGCAACTGGACGGTGACGGGGTTCTATGCCACCCGCCTGGAGCGGGCCCTGGTGCTGGCGGCCAGCGTTGGGATCCTGGCTCTGTTCCTTTTGCTTGGGCAGGGCTGGCGCTGGTGGCAGTCCAGAACAGCGTCCCGCTAGCGTTGAGGTTCTAGGGTTGTGAAACTCCTTCCCCTCGGCACCCGTGGCACCTGGCAAGGGATCCCCGGCCCCGAGCAGACGGCTGAGGCCCTGGGCAACCCCGGCGTGAGGGTGATCGGATCCCCAGCTCTGTTGGCGCTGATCGAGCGATGTGGCCACAACACCTTGCAGCCTTTTTACGAGGGGGAAGAAGCGGCAGTCGGGATCCGCTTTGTCCTAGAACACTGCTCAGCAGCTGTGGTGGGGGATCCTCTACACCTTCAGGTTGAGGTTGTGCAAGTGGAGGGAAGGCGCGTTCAGTTTCAGGTGGAGATCACGCAGCAGGGGCGGCTGGTGATGCAGGGATCCTACACCTGTCAGGTAGTCGATTTGCCCCATTTTCTGGCCCGCTATGGGCTGGCTTGAGATCATCAAGTACCTGGCAGGGCTGCTGCTGGTCACTGGGTTGGGGCTGTTTCTGTTCTGGCCACAACAGCTCCTGCTACGCTACCGCAAGCCTTGGCAAGGCCCCCTCGCCTGGAGCTGGAAATGGCGCGGGTGGGGGGGCTTGGCTCTGCGGGGCAGCCGTCGGGGGTGGGAATGGCGCTGCGGATCCCTCTGCGTTCGCGGGCATTGGCCGGCCCGGGTGGGCTGCCGTCTCTCCTTTGCCGACTGGCCTCGCTTCTGGCCCCTTCTGAAGCAGTTGGCCAAGGGGATCCAGATCCAGTCCTGGCAAGGTGGCCTAGAAATCGGCTTTGCCGACCCGGCCTTGACGGGGCAATGCCTAGGGTTGATCGCCGCTCTGCCCCCCCCGTTGGCCCAACATCTGCGCCTTACCTTCGCCCGCAGCGGCTGGCGCGGACAGGGATCCCTGGTGGTTCGCTTTCGTCCCTGGCGGGTGCTGGGGCCGGCCTTGAAACTGGGGTGGCTGGCCCTCTGGGAAAGGATCCCGGACAATTAGCGCTGGAACAGCCTCGCCGAGCCAAACTTTGGGTTATGTCGAATTGGGGACAAAAGGAATGGGATCCGCGCGCGCCCCGGCGGATTTTGGTCTGCCCGGATAGCTTCAAGGGATCCCTGACGGCCACGGAAGCGGCAGCGAGCATGGCCCGCGGGATCCAACAAGTGTTGCCCCAGGCCGCGGTGGAGCTGCTCCCTCTGGCCGATGGGGGCGAGGGCACCCTAGAGGTGCTGCTGCCGGCGCTGGGGGGAGAAAAACGAGGGCTGTGGGTCACCGGCCCGCTGGGGGATCCCGTCTGGGCCGAATACGGGGTGGCGGGCGAGCGGGCGCTGCTGGAAGTAGCCCAGGTGGCCGGCCTGACCTTGGTGCCCCCACAGCGGCGGGATCCCACCCGCACCACCACCTATGGCTTGGGGGAGCTGTTGCGGGCCGTCTGCCGGGATCCCATTGCCGAGATCTGGATAGGGCTGGGCGGATCCGCCACCGTCGATGCGGGCGCAGGGATGGCGCAGGCCTTGGGCTATCGCCTCCTGGATGAGGCCGGGGATCCCATTGGCTGGGGGGGAGGGGAGCTGGCCCGCCTGGCGCGCATCGAGCCGCCCGAGCAGCCTGTCTGGCTGGGCAAGTGCATCCGCGGCCTCTGCGATGTGCAGAACCCCCTCACCGGCCCGTTGGGGGCGGCTGCCGTTTTTGCCCCCCAGAAGGGCGCCACTCCCCAGCAAGTAAGGCAGTTGGAGCAGGCACTGCAGCAGTGGGCCAGAGTGGTGGAGCGCGACCTGGGCCGGACTGTGGACGGGATCCCAGGGGCCGGCGCCGCCGGCGGGCTAGGGGCAGGATTGGTGGCTTTTTTAGGCGCCACCCTGGAGTCGGGGATCCACTTGCTGGCCCAGCACTTGGCTCTGGCGGAGCGCATCCACCGCTGTGACCTGGTGGTGACCGGCGAGGGCCGCCTTGACGAACAGAGCAGCATGGGCAAAGTGGTAGGAGTGGTGCTGGAGCTGGCCATGGCAGCCCAGAAGCCCCTGCTGATTCTCTGTGGCCAGGCCACCCCGGCAGCCCGAGCCGACTTGGCCGCCCGACCTTTGCCAATTGGAGTTGCTGCCCTCTGCGACCGGATCCCGGATGTGACCGAAGCCCAGCGTCAGGCCGGCCACCACTTGGAACAGATGGCCGCTTGCGAGTTGAAAAAGTTTCTAGCCTAGGATCCGCTCATCACATAGTCATTGCAAAAGATTATGGAACAGCCTGTCCGTTGCTCTCCAGCTCCCCTCTCCCCCAGGGAGAGGGGCTGGGGGTGAGGGGATTCCCCAGGGAGAGGGGCTGGGGGT
>NZ_JANSJI010000033.1:1380-3552 GCF_047462475.1 Synechococcus sp. H55.11 | reverse complement strand
GGGGCTGGGGGTGAGGGGATTCCCCAGGGAGAGGGGCTGGGGGTGAGGGGATTCCTCAGGGAGAGGGGCTGGGGGTGAGGGGATTCCTCAGGGAGAGGGGCTGGGGGTGGTCGCGTGAGCGGCGCGGAGCGCTTGGGCCGCTAGCGGCAAAGTGTCTTAATCGTATCTGGAACAACTATAATGGCCTGAATCGGTTATTTTTTTAAGCATCATGGTCAGTATCGAATTTTCTCCCGGCATTCCAGAAGTGCCCACCCAAGTACGGCTGCTGAAATCCAAAACCGGCAAGCGGGGATCCGCCATTTTTCGCTTCGAGGAGCTGAAGTCCGACACGCAAAACATCCTCGGCATGCGGATGATCGACGAAGAAGGGGAGCTGACCACCCGCAACATCAAGGCCAAGTTCCTAAACGGAGAATTCAAGGCCCTGGAAGTGATCTACGACATGGAAACAGAAGCCGAGTGGGATCGCTTCCTGCGCTTTATGGAGCGCTTCTCGGCGGCCAACCAGATGGGCATTGCCTAGCTGCTGGATCCTCAGCTTTTGGCTTTTTTGCTCCCTTTGCCAGGCTGGACGGGGGCAGATCCCTGGGTCTTTTCAATCGAAGGCTGCTCCAGTGGGGGCCGTCGCTGGTGCCAGTCGGTGCTTTGCTCGTAGGCATAGGCAACCCGCAGCACCTTGCTCTCTTGCAGGGCGTTGCCCACGATTTGCAAGCCAATCGGCAGCCCATCGGCAAAGCCACAGGGCAGGCTTAGCCCCGGCAAGCCCGCCAGGTTGACCGGGATCGTCATCAGGTCGCACAGGTACATGCTCAAGGGATCCTCCCGCTCGCCGCTTTTGAAGGCCGGCGTGGGGGTGGTGGGGCTGACCAACACATCCACCTTCTCGAAGGCCCGCAGAAAATCTTGCTTGATCAAGGTGCGCACCTTCTGGGCCTTGAGGTAGTAGGCATCGTAGTAGCCGGCAGAGAGGGCATAAGTGCCGATCATAATGCGCCGCTTCACCTCCGGCCCAAAGCCGCGGGCGCGGGTCTTGCCATACATAGCCAAGAGCGAGTCGGCAGGTTCCCGCAGGCCGTACTTGACGCCGTCGTAGCGGGCCAGATTGGAAGAAGCTTCCGAAGGAGCAATGATGTAGTAGGTGGCCAGGCCGTAGCGAAAGCTGGGGCAGTCGATCTCCAGGATCTCCGCCCCCAGCTCCTGCAGGTGTTGGATGGCCGCTTGCACAGCCGCGCGGGTCTCTTCCCCACACCCTTCCCCCAGCAGGTCGCGGATCACGCCAATCTTGAAGCCCTTGATATCGGGGATCAAAGCCTGGCTGTAGTCCGGGATCTCCACCCTAAGGCTGGTGGAGTCCATGGGGTCGTGGCCGGCAATCCCCTGCAGCAGCAGGGCCACATCCTCCACCGTGCGCCCAAACGGCCCCACCTGATCCAGAGAAGAGGCAAAGGCCACCAGCCCATAGCGGGAGACCAGCCCGTAGGTGGGCTTGAGGCCAACCACGCCACAGAAGGCCGCCGGCTGGCGGATCGATCCCCCCGTATCCGATCCCAAGGCCACCACCGCCTGGTCTGCCGCCACCGCCGCCGCCGACCCGCCTGAGGATCCCCCTGGCACCCGCGTCAGATCCCAGGGGTTGGCAGTGCGCTGAAAGGCCGAGTTTTCCGTGGAGCTGCCCATGGCAAACTCGTCCAGGTTGGTCTTGCCCACCGTCACCATGCCGGCTGCCGCCAGCCGCGCCGTCACCGTTGACTCGTAGGGCGGAATAAACCCCTCCAGAATCCGAGAAGCGCAGGTGGTGCGGATCCCTTGGGTGCAGAGGTTATCTTTCACAGCCAACGGGATCCCGGCCAGCGGACCAATCGCCTCCCCGGCGCGAATGCGGGCATCCACCGCCCTAGCCTGTTGCAGCGCCAGCTCCTCGGTGACAGTAATAAAGCTCTTAAGCTGCGGCTCCAGCCGGTGCAGGCGCTCCAGGTATTCGCGCGCGATCTCCTCAGCTGAGCGCTCTTTGCTCACCAACTGGCGGTGCAGAGCACGGATAACAGACATAGGCAAACTCGCAAGGAAGAGAAAGGCCGATCGAGCAACGTCAAAGTTCTCTCCAGATTAATCCAGCACGGATCCCTACTAACTCCCCTCTCCCTCAGGGAGAGGGGCCGGGGGTGAGGG
>NZ_JANSJI010000033.1:0-1280 GCF_047462475.1 Synechococcus sp. H55.11 | reverse complement strand
GCACGGATCCCTACTAACTCCCCTCTCCCTCAGGGAGAGGGGCCGGGGGTGAGGGGCTGCTCCCCCAAAGAGAGGGGCCGGGGGTGAGGGCCAGCGCGGAGCGCTTGGGCCTACCGCCGTTCCAAAAAATCGCGGCGCAGATCTCGAATCTCCTGCCGCATCTCCCTCATCTCTTGGGCCATCTCGTCAGTGCGCCGTTCCAGAGCTTCAGTTCGGCGCTCCAGGGCATCCGTGCGGCGCTCGATAGCGCGGGTGCGCGCATCAAAGCGATCCATGGACTCGCGAAAAAACTGGGCCAGCATTGCCTGCCCTTCTCGCAGTTCTTGAATCAGAAGCTGCTGATTTTGTTGGACAAGACGTAGCTCCTGCTGGGCCGCTTGCAGCTCTTGAACAGCGCGGATCAGCCACTCTTCTTGTTCCGGAGTCATTATCAACTAGAGCGAGAGGATGCCAAGATCCTACCACCAACCCCCCTCTCCCTCAGGGAGAGGGGCCGGGGGTGAGGGCAATGGAGAGTAGGGAACTCGAATCCCTGACCTCTGCGGTGCGATCGCAGCGCTCTACCAACTGAGCTAACTCCCCGTGGCTTTACCAGAATAACCCAAGTCCGCCGCCAAGATCTCCCCCGCCTGCAGCTCCAGCCCTGCAAAAACCTTCGAGGGCACCCGCTCGGATCCCTTCAGCTCCAGCAGGTCGTACCAGCCCTCGTGCAACAGCAGCAGGCTCACCTTCTCCTCCATCGGATCCACAATCCAGTACTCACCAATGCCCAAAACGCAGTATTCCGCCCGTTTGGCTCGGTAGTCCGCCGCCCGGCTCGATTCGCTCACCACCTCCACCACCAACAGCGGCGGCGGATCCTCCAAGCGAATCAGAGCCTCTCGGGATCCCATCTCCTGCCACTGCTGCAGAGGCAGCACCACCACATCCGGGATCCGCACCGTATCCCAGCGGTTGCCCCGCGGCGACTGGATCCCGATAGCCATCGGCTGAGAAGTCCACGGTAGCCCCTGGCGCCGGATCTCAGCTCGAAAAGCGGTATTGAGGAAATCCACAATCTGACCATGCCGTCCGGTTGGAAGGGCCATCGGCACCAACTCCCCCGCCACCAGCTCATAGCGGGTATCGCCGCCATCGGAATACTTGAGGTATTCTGCCAAACTCAGGCGAGCCGTTGTCGACCCAGGAACGGATCCTATCGTCAAAGCCACAGCCGCCTCCAAAAGCCACTCTGCTGCCATCCTAACCCCCCTCTCCCTCAGGGAGAGGGGCCGGGGGTG
>NZ_JANSJI010000032.1:0-2599 GCF_047462475.1 Synechococcus sp. H55.11 | reverse complement strand
GCTCAGCTCCCAAACACGCCGACAATGCGGCGCATGGCTTCTTCTACGTTGGCGCGGCTGTTAAAAGCCGACAGGCGCAAGTAGCCCTCGCCGGCGCTGCCAAAGCCAGAGCCGGGAGTCCCCACCACATGGCAGGTGTGCAGCAGCTTGTCGAAAAACTCCCAACTGCTCAGCCCAGTGGGCGCCTTTACCCAGACGTAGGGAGCGTTGACGCCGCCGTAGGCCTGGATCCCGGCTTTGGCCAACTGCTCGCGGATGATGCGGGCATTCTCCAGGTAAAACTGCACCAAAGCCCGCACCTGGGCCTGCCCTGCCTCAGAATAGACGGCTTCTGCCCCCCGCTGCACGATGTAGGCCACGCCGTTGAACTTGGTGGACTGGCGGCGATACCACAGGCTCCAGAGATCCACCCAGGAGCCATCGGCAGCTTGGCCCCGTAGCGACTTGGGCACCACTGTAAAGGCGCAGCGGGTGCCGGTAAAGCCGGCTGTCTTGGAAAAGGAGCGGAACTCGATGGCGCATTCCCTTGCCCCCGGGATCTCGTAGATGGAGTGGGGGATCCCAGGCTCCGTAATGTAGGCCTCGTAGGCGGCATCAAAGAGGATGAGCGAGTTGTGGGCGCGGGCATAGTCCACCCAGGCCTGCAGATGCTCCCGGGTTGCTACTGCGCCGGTGGGGTTGTTGGGAAAGCAGAGGTAGATGACATCGACTTTTTGCTGGGGCAGGCTGGCGGTGAAGTGGTTTTCCGCCGTCAGCGGCAGATAGACCAGGCCCTCGTACTCACCCCGCTCGTTGGCCGGCCCCGTATGGCCCGCCATCACGTTGGTGTCCACATAGACGGGATAGACGGGATCCGTGATGGCAATGGTGTTGTCGTGACCGAGGATATCCAGGACGTTGCCGCAGTCGCACTTGGAGCCGTCGGAGATGAAGATCTCAGAAGCGTCGATGTCGCAGCCGCGAGACTGAAAATCGTGCCGGGCAATGGCTTGGCGCAGCCACTCGTAGCCCTGTTCTGGGCCGTAGCCGCGGAAGGTAGCCCGCTCCCCCATTTCCTCCACGGCCCGGATCATGGCCGTCCGGCAGGCCTCCGGCAGCGGCTCGGTGACATCGCCAATGCCCATCTTGATAATTTGGGCTTCCGGATGGGCGGCAGCAAAGGCCTGTACCCGCCGGGCAATCTCGGGAAAGAGATAGCCGGCCTTGAGCTTGAGGAAGTGGTCGTTGATCCTGGCCATAGGGGTTTCTAGAAGAAGAGGTCATCGGCTTTTCAGTGTAGCTGTTCGCGCTCTAAAGCCTACGGCCCACTCCGTGAACGGGCGGAATCCATAACAGGTTCCGGGCAAAAACTCTGCCTCTGAGTGCTACCCTGGCAAAAGTCCTTGGGAGAGTGAGGATGCAGCAGCAGAAAGGGTGGGCGCTGAGTCTACTGGCAATCTGGGTTTGGCTGAGCTGGGGGATGGGGGTCTGGTCTGCTCCTCTTTGTCAGGATCCCATCTTGCTGCGGCAGATCTTGGCAGCTCTGGGCCGCCCGGACGCGGTGGTGGAGGAGGTGGCTCTTTTTGATTCGGATCAGTGTCTTGTCCAACTGGTATTGGATCGCCAAGGGTTGAGGGGATCCCTCCCTCCCGAAATAGGCCGATTTCGCCGGTTGCGAGCCTTGTCCCTCAGCCTCAACCAACTTTCCGGCCCCATCCCGCCCGAGCTGGGGCAACTGAGCCAGTTGGAAAACCTGTTTCTCGATTACAACGAACTTTCCGGCTCCATCCCACCCGAGCTGGGGCAGTTGCAGAACCTGCGCGGCCTGTTTTTGGATCATAACCAGCTCTCTGGGTCTATTCCCCCCCAACTGGGCCGGCTGATCCGCCTGGAAAACCTCATCCTGCAAAACAACCGCCTCAGCGGCTCCATTCCCGACCAACTGGGCCAGATGAGCTCCCTCAGAGGCCTGTTTTTGGATGGCAATCAACTCTCCGGCCCCCTTCCCCCCCAACTGGGGCAACTGCGCAACCTGGAAAACCTCTACTTGTCGGACAATCGCCTCAGCGGATCCCTGCCCCCCGAGCTGGCACAACTGACCCAGTTACGGGATCTGCGCTTGGCACGCAACCAACTCACGGGAGAACTGCCGACCTTTTTGGCGGAACTGCCCCGGCTGGAGCGGTTGCAGATCGAGGGAAACGCCGGCCTCTGCCTGCCGGCTGCCCTGTCCAAGTGGTTTGCCGGCCTCAACCAAGGGGACCCTCTGCCGGCTCCCATCTGCTCGCGGTAGCTTTCTCGGTTGTCCCTCACCCCCAGCCCCTCTCCCTGAGGGATATCCCTCACCCCCAGCCCCTCTCCCTGAGGGATATCCCTCACCCCCAGCCCCTCTCCCTGAGGGAGAGGGGAGTTAGAGCGGCGCGTTCGCGACAGCGTTGCGGAGCAATAGCGACGAACGAATCGTTTCATTGCTATTTGCAATGACCATAACTGTTTGAAATGTTCATAGACTCGACGTCCCGGCTGCCGCGCCATTCTCAAAACACTGCAGATGTTGTCCTGCGAGAGACACTCAAGTTGCCCGCGGGCTATGGGGCTTAGGGCCTGTCATGCTCAAGTG
>NZ_JANSJI010000031.1:0-2588 GCF_047462475.1 Synechococcus sp. H55.11 | reverse complement strand
GTCACCGTAACGAGTGTTCAGTAGTGTAAATCGGCGGTGGAACAATTTATAAGCGAGTTGCCCTGGTAGCAAAATAAAGAACCTGCTCATAACCAGCATGGCCTTGATGAAGCGTTGGTGTCGTTGAAAAAGCCGGGAGCAGTTCAGGCCTCTTTGCGAATGGGTAAGATCACGATTTCGCGGGACAATCCGGATTATCCTGCCCTTGTGCTCGCGGTGTATATCCTGGGTGGTTTTTTCGGATCCCGGTTGATGAAGAGCATCCGCGAGGAAAAAGGGCTTACCTACAGTATTTATGCCCGCATACAGAACTTCCTCCATGCTTCGGTATTTTCTATCGGGACTGATATAAACCAAGAACAGGCAGATGTGGCCATCATGGAGATAAAAAATCAAATCAGAAAGCTCCGTTCAGAATGGGTGCGATCCAGTGAACTGGAACTGGCGAAGAATCACTTCATCGGCAACATGCAAAACGAGATGAGCAACATTTTTGCTCATACGGAACGGTACAAGACTATACACTTTTTTAATCTTCCAGCCGATTATTATTCGCGATTGATTCACCGGGTCAATTCAGTGAATGCATCTGAGCTTGCCGGTATTTATGAAAGATACCTTCATGAAGATAGTATGCATACAACGTTGGTACATTAAATCCCCAAGCGGCACAAAAACAAAAAGCCCCGTATTGCTACGGGGCTTTTGATTTAAGAACAGGCAACGACTTACTCTCCCGGGTTTTATCCCAGTACCATCAGCGCTGGTGGGCTTAACTTCTCTGTTCGGAATGGGAAGAGGTGATCCCCACCGCCATAGTCACCTTAAAACTTTTGTGATTTTTTCAGCGGGATTTAATCCCCACCGTCCCGATTTCCATCGGGATCACTTTGAACTCTGTTTGGCAGTTACTGTGTGTAACAGCAACCGAACCATTGCAATATTTTTTGACATGCGGGAGATACAGCAGGGAGATATCGTGCACATAGGGAGTGCGAAAAGAAGCGATCGGGTAATTAGTACTGCTCAGCTTTGCCATTTCTGGCTTTACACCTGCAGCCTATCAACGTCATCATCTCTGACGTCCCTTAAAGGAAGTCTCATCTTGAGGTGGGTTTCGCGCTTAGATGCTTTCAGCGCTTATCCCTTCCCAACATGGCTACCCAGCGGTGCAGCTGACGCCACAACTGGTACACCAGCGGTTGGTCCAACCCGGTCCTCTCGTACTAAGGTCAGATCCTCTCAAACTTCCAACGCCCATCACAGATAGGGACCGAACTGTCTCACGACGTTCTGAACCCAGCTCGCGTGCCACTTTAATGGGCGAACAGCCCAACCCTTGGGACCTTCTCCAGCCCCAGGATGTGACGAGCCGACATCGAGGTGCCAAACCTCCCCGTCGATATGAGCTCTTGGGGGAGATCAGCCTGTTATCCCCAGAGTACCTTTTATCCTTTGAGCGATGGCCCTTCCATGCAGAACCACCGGATCACTATATCCTAGTTTCCTACCTGCTCGACCCGTCGGTCTCACAGTCAAGCACCCTTATGCTATTGCACTCTACGCACGGTTACCAAGCGTGCTGAGGGTACCTTTGAAAGCCTCCGATACGCTTTCGGAGGCGACCACCCCAGTCAAACTACCCACCACACACTGTCTCCCGCTTGGGCGGGATTAGACATCAAGTAAATAAAGGGCGGTATTTCACCGTCGACTCCTCCGGACCTGGCGGCCCGGGATCACAGTCTCCCGCCTATCCTACACATCATCTACCCAATGTCAATGTGAAGCTGTAGTAAAGGTTCATGGGGTCTTTCCGTCCCGTGACGGGTACACGGCATCTTCACCGTGACTACAATTTCACCGAGCTCATGGCTGAGACAGTGCCCAGATCGTTACACCATTCGTGCAGGTCGGAACTTACCCGACAAGGAATTTCGCTACCTTAGGACCGTTATAGTTACGGCCGCCGTTTACCGGGGCTTCAGTTCAATGCTTCGCATCCCGAAACCGGGACACTAACATCCCCCCTTAACCTTCCGGCACCGGGCAGGTGTCAGGCCTTATACATCATCTTTCGATTTCGCAAAGCCCTGTGTTTTTGTTAAACAGTCGCCTGGGCCATTTCACTGCGACCTCCCCGATTGCTCGGGGTAGGCATCCCTTCTTCCGAAGTTACAGGATCAATTTGCCTAGTTCCTTAGCCATGACTCACTCGAGCACCTCAGGATTCTCTCCTTGACTACCTGTGTCGGTTTGCGGTACGGGTACCTTATTGATTAACGCTAGCGGGTTTTCTTGGAAGTATGGTTACGCTCACTATCACTTTGGCCGAAGCCGCCGTGTACTATCAGGTTCGGCATTTCTTACGGATTTGCCTATAAGAAATATACCTACACCCTTTAACCCCGTATTTCGTCACGGGGCGGAGCTGTCACTCCTCCGTCACCACTTCGCTCAATAAGGTAGTACCGGAATATTAACCGGTTGTCCATCGACTACTCCTTTCGGATTGGTCTTAGGCCCCGACTAACCCGCGGTTGATTAACATTGCCGCGGAACCCTTAGTCTTTCTCTTATAAACATCT
>NZ_JANSJI010000030.1:0-10118 GCF_047462475.1 Synechococcus sp. H55.11 | reverse complement strand
CGTTGAATTCCGCCCCGCTGATCCCACCCGCCCCCAGCCCTGAGTTGAGCCGCGAGCAATTTTGTGAGCTCTTGCGTGGCCAGCTCAGCTTGGCCCTAAGGGAAAACAACTTGGAACAAGCCAAATCTCTCCTGCTGCCCGTACAAGCGGTGGACATTGCCGAGGTAATCGGGGAGTTGCCGGAGGCGCAGCAGGCTCTGGCCTTTCGCTTGCTGCCCAAGGATCTGGCCATCCGCGTTTACGAACACCTGGACATAGATCTGCAACAGGCGCTGCTGCGCGAGTTCAGGAGCCACGAGATCCAGGACATCTTGGACAAGATGTCGCCGGACGACCGGGCCCGCCTCTTCGACGAGCTGCCGGCCAAGGTGGTTGCCGAACTGCTGCCCCAGCTCAGCCCCCAGGAACGGGAAGCCACGGCCCTGCTGCTGGGCTATGCCCCCAACACCGCGGGGCGGATCATGACCCCGGAGTACATTTCCCTGCGAGAGAACCTGACGGCAGCCGAGGCACTGGAGCGGGTGCGCCTCTTGGCCCGCGAAACCGAGACCATCTACTACCTCTACGTCACCGACCAGGAGCGACACCTGACGGGAACCCTATCCTTGCGGGAGTTGGTGATGGCCGATCCGGCCCAGCGGCTGGAGGAGGTGATGAGCCGGGAGGTGGTGTTTGTCAGCACCCACACCGACCAGGAAGAGGTGGCGCAGGTCATCCAGCGGTACGACCTGTTGGCGGTGCCGGTGGTGGATGCCGAGCGGCGACTGGTGGGGATCGTTACGGTAGATGATGTACTGGACATCGTGGAGCAAGAGGCCACCGAAGACATCTACTCCTTGGGGGGGTTGCAGTCTGGAGAAGATGACTATTTCGACCTCAGTTTTTGGCAGGCAGCCCGCAAGCGGGTGGTGTGGCTGCTGATTTTGCTGCTTACCAACACCTTTACCAGCACGATTATTGCCGGCCAGGAAGAAGTCTTAAGCCAGGTGATCGCCCTGGCGGCTTTTATCCCACTGTTGGTGGATAGCGGCGGCAACGTCGGCTCCCAGTCTTCGACGGTGGTGATTCGCGGCCTGAGCACGGCAGCGGTGCGCCTCAAGGACGGGTTGGGGGTACTGGTCCGGGAAGCAGTGGTGGGAGCCATGCTGGGGATCATGCTCAGCTTGATCACCATCGGCTGGGCCTATGCCCTGCAGCGGGATCTCCTGGTGGCGGTCATCGTTGGGCTAAGCCTATTTGGGATTTCTGTTCTCTCTTCGGTGTCAGGGGCGGGGCTGCCCTTTCTGTTTCGCTCCTTTGGTCTGGATCCGGCCTTGATGGCCGCCCCCTTCATCACCACGATTGTGGACGTGCTGGGGGTGTTGATCTACTTCTACGTTGCCCGTTTAATCCTGGGAATCTAGCCCTAGCCGCCAACCCCTCCAAGCCCTTGCCGAAATTGGGCTAGGTTGGATCTGATCTTGTTGCGGATCCCTGCCGGTGTCTGCCCATTCTGTGGATGTCCAGGCGGCTCTGCCGGAGATCGTGGCTCGCTTGCAAGCAGCCCTGGGATCCCTGGGGCTGGGACATCTGCAGGTGCAGGCGCGTCTTTCCGGCCAACGTCTGCTGCTGCGCCTGGAGGGGGATCCCCTCCCGGATCCGGAGCGGCTGCTGCAGGGCCTCTTGCCAACCCTGGAACAACTGGCGCTGAGCTACCGGCAGCGACTGGTGGAGCTGTTCGGCTTTCCTCTGGGAGAAGGGATCCCGGAGTGGCACCGCGAGTGGCGCTACCAGCCGCCGCCCAACCCCAACAGCCCGCTGTACCGTGCCCAACGCGGGGATGGAGAAGCCATCCAGTATGTGCTCAACTACCTGCTGCGCCCGCAAGGGCTCCAGGCCCGCGTCCATCTGCACCCCAAGCTGAGCCTCTTACAGGTGAACTTGCAGGCAGCGCAAGTTCCGGATCCGGCCTGGGCCAAGGATTTTGTGCGGCGGGTCTTGACCCGTCTGGAATGGACCTTTGTGCAACGGCTGCGGCTTTCTGGGCAGAAGCTCGGCTCCTTCTTGCCGGCCTGGAGCCAAGAGTTCGATCTCAAACAGCCCGTCTTTTGGCAGTCTCCCCCGGCCAGGCTTTCTCCCTTTCCTTCTCCAGCGCCTGACACTGGCGAGCCCTCCCCACCTTCCCCTAACCCTCTAGACTAAAGGGCAGGGCTCAGAGGGGTCGGTCATGCGGGTTGTTTTCTTTGGCACGCCGGAGTTTGCCCTGCCTTCCCTGCAGATCCTGTTGCAGCGGCAGTCTTCCTTTGAAGTAGTGGGCTTGGTCTGCCAGCCGGATCGGCCGCAGGGACGAGGGCAGAAGGTGCTCCCGCCGCCCACCAAGGTCCTTGCCCAAGCCCATGGGATCCCGGTGTGGCAGCCTGTCCGGCTGCGGCGGGATGCGGAGGTGCTGGCGGCGCTAGAGGCGCTGGCTGCCGATGTGTTTGTGGTGGTGGCCTATGGCCAAATCCTGCCGCCGGCGGTGCTGCAAATGCCCAGGTTGGGCTGCGTCAATGTCCACGCTTCCCTCCTGCCGGCCTATCGCGGCGCTGCCCCCATCCAGTGGGCCATTGCCAACGGCGAGACCGAGACCGGCGTCACCACCATGCTCATGGACGAGGGCCTGGATACAGGAGCCATCTTGCTGCAGGCCAAGCTGCCCATCGGGCCGGAGCAGACTGGGCTAGAACTGGCCTCCCAACTGGCCCAACTGGGGGCCGAGCTACTGGTGGAAACCCTGGTGAAACTAGAAAAAGGAGAGATCACCCCCATTCCCCAGGATGACTCGCGGGCCACCTATGCCCCCCTCCTTAAAAAGCAGGACTTCCAGCTCGATTGGCGGCGCCCAGCCCAGGCCTTGCACAACCAAATCCGCGCCTTTTCTCCCGACTGCTTTACCGGCTTGCAGGGGCAGCGGATCAAGATTGTCCGCTCTGCCGCTCCCCAGTTGCATCCGCCGCCCGACCCTCTTCCCCAGGGTAGCCCCGGAGAAGTGGTGGGACTGGCCAAAGGAGAAGGGGTGTATGTGGCTACCGGCGAGGGATCCCTTCTCATCCGGCGGGCCCAACTGCCCGGCAGAAAAGAACAGTCGGCCTGGGACTTGGTCAACGGCGGCCAGCTCAGGGTGGGCATGCGCTTTGAGGCGCTGCCGGATCCCTAGCCCCCCTCTCCCCCTGGGAGAGGGGCTGGGGGTGTTACTCTGGCTGGGGAAACTCCTCCCACAGGCGGGTGTGCTGGCGCAGGCTGAGGAACTGCCCGCCGCCGAGAATGAGGTGATCCAAAACCGGGATCTGCAGCAGTTGCCCCGCCTGCAAGAGTTGCTGCGTCAGGGCAAGATCCTCCGGGCTGGGATCCAAACTGCCGGAGGGGTGGTTGTGGGCCACCAGGATGCGGCTGGCTCCTTGCTTGATGGCGCTGCGGAAGGTTTCCCGCGGGTGAGTGAGAGTTTCCGTGGCGGTTCCCCGGGTTACAATCTGCTGGCCGATAAGGCGGTGTTTGATGTCCAGGTGCAGGACGGCAAAGTGCTCTTGGGTCTCCCACATCAGGTCGCCGCTTAGGGCCATGGCCGCCTGTTCTGGCGATTCAATCACCGTCCGCTCGGGTAGTCGGGCCAAAAACACCCGCCGCCCCAGCTCGATGGCGGCCAACACTGTTGCGGCTTTGGCTGGGCCGATGCCCTCAATTTGCAGCAGCTCCCCGGCTTCCAGCTGGCGCAGTTGGGCTAAGGGATCCCCCTGGGCTTCCAATTTTTTCAAGAGCAACTGGGCCAGGCCAACGGCTGAGAGCTTGCCCGGCCCCTGGCCGGTATTGAGCAAAATGGCCAGCAGCTCCGCGTGGGAGAGGCTTTTGGCCCCCTGGCTGAGCAGTCGCTCGCGCGGGCGATCCTGAAGGGGAAGGTCGCTGATACGCAACACGTACTGGCTCATCTTGCGGCTAGGGGAGAGAAGAGGTTTTTTTCAACAGCCAAAAGGGGCTGCGGCGCTCTACGACCTGCCAAGTTGCTGCTAGCTCAGCTACAAAGGGATCCCAGGTCACCAGATAGTCGGGCACCTGCCAGGCGGCCAGCTCCTCCAGGTTGGCGGCATAGGGCACCCGCAGCGGGCCATAAAAATAGGGTACAAACGACCGCAGCCCATAGAGGCCAACCCTTCCCGAAAGAGCCGGTTCTGGGCCGGCAAACTGGCGGAAAAAGTAGATGGATCCCCCCTGAGTATGCTGCAACACCCTTGGGAAAACCCAGCTCCAGGCCAACTGGGCGCTTAGTCCTGTGGCCAAGAGCAAGATGGCCCATCCCCGAGCATTGTGCCGAGCTCTAATCCAGGCCAGTCCCCCCAACGCCAGGAGCACAGCAGGGCCATAGGTGAAGAAGGGCCACTCCACCTCGGCCTGGAGATATCCAAGCGCCAAGCTGCCCGCTAGACTCTCAAAAAGGTCGGAAAGCGGGATCCCCAAAGCGGTCAATCTCTTCTCGGCCACCGGCAGCAGGACGGGATCCTGGGATCCCAGCCAGGGCAATAGCAGCCACAGGGCTAGCCAAAACAAGCCGCTCAGCAGGATCCAGCCGCCTTCCCAAACGCTGAGTTGAGCCTCTCTTGATCCCAGGCGTTGCAGGCGCAGGGCAGCAAAGTAGGCGCCGATGGGATAAAGCAGCGAGGTGTAGTGGATCAACTTGGTTTGCACCAAGAGCGAAAACAGAGCCAGCACCACCCCGAAGGCCACCAACAGCAGGCGTTCTGCCCGCTGAGTTAAATCCGCCGCTGCCGGGTTACTGTGCCTATGGAGGCTGGCCAAGATCTCGGCCAAGGCCGGAGCCGCCCAGGGAAAACACCCTAGAGCAAAGGCCAGCAGATGAAAATAGACTGGGCCGGGGTGGCCGCTGGGGGTACTCACCAAACCCCACTGGTAGTGCCAAAACGCCGCCAGCCACTGCAGCCCCCGCGCCGCTGCTTCCAGCGCCAGCCAGGCCAGAGGAATAGCCCCCGCCAAGCCGAGGAAGGCCACCATCTCCCCCCACCGCCTTGGCGGATCCCGCTGCCAGAGCTTGTAGAGGGCCCAGATGCCCAGCGGCAACACCAGCCCCACCGGCCCCTTGGCCAACACCGCCAGGCCCAAGGCCAGCGCGCCCAGAGCGCTCCACCCCTGCCCGGAGCGGCCGGCCCGGCAGGCCTCGTCGGCAGCCCAAAGGGATCCCAGCCCCACGCCCATGCCCAAATTCAACAGCGGGTCGATGAGGCCGGTTTTGTAGAAAAACAAAGGCAGGTAGCCCGTCAGGAGCAGGACCCCCCAGAGGCAGCCAAACCCCACCCCGCGCAGCCGCGCTCCCCACGCCACCAAGAGGGCCACCGTGATGCCGCCAACCCAGGCATTGGGCAGCCGCGCCGCCCCTTCGTTGATCCCCAGGGCCGCCATCGCTAGGGCCTGCAGCCAGAAAAACAGGGGCGGCTTCTCGTAGAAGGGCTCGCCGTTGATCTGCAAAGCCAGGGGATCGCCGCTGGCCAGCATCTGCCGCGCCAAGCTGGCGTAAATGAGCTCGTCCCAGTCAAATAGGTAAGGGATCCCCTGGCCCGCCCCCAGCCACAGGAGGGCCAAAAGCCCCATTCCTAGGGATCCCTGGAGGCCGCCAAGAAGCTTAGCCATGGAAGGCTTGCAGGGGCACCACCCGGCCCACACTTGCGGGCGAGCGCAAAAGGCGCAGTAGGTGAGCGGCTAAGGTGGATCCCTCGATCTCGGCGGGCATCTCCACCCCACACCAACGGCTGGAGCTCTCCTGCAGGGCCGCCACCCAATCGGGCGCCAGGGATCCCCGCACCACCCCAATCAGTTGCGGCAGCGGCTCCTGGCGATAGAGCCCGATCCAACGCACGCCCAGCCGAAACGGCCCAGGCCGAAAACGGGGGTTGGGGCTGCCGTCCGCTTCAAACTTGCTCAGCATCAGTTGCAGCGAATGGATCTGGCGGGTATTCAAGGGGGGAGCGGCAACCCGGCGGGCGCGAAAGGTGGGCACCATCTCGGCAAAAGGAACTTGAACAGTCTGCTCCTCCCCTGGGGTGGTGTCGAAAGCATAGCTGTAGGCCGGGCTGTCCCAGCCCCCTTGATCCCGCAGCAAAACCTTGTAGCGCTGTCCATCGCCCCGTAGCCGCAGCTCCAGGCCGGCAAACCCTGAGGCATCCAAGGGCGGCTGCCAATTGCGCGTGCGGGTGGAAACAAAGCCGCCGAAGTTGGCCGTGGAAACCTGGCCCGTAAACAGCAGCTCGCCCTCTCCCCAGAGCAGTTGGCTTTGGCTCACCCCGCCCATCACCACATCGTCCAGGATGCCCCAGAACTGGTTCAACTGGGGATCGGGCCGGCGGAAGTCAAAGAGCATCTGTTCCGTCTGTCCACTGCGGCGTAGCCGCTCCAGGTGAGCCTTGGCCGTCTCTGGCGCTCCCAGCCCTAAGATCACCCTGGCCGTCACCCAGTCCTGGCTCTGCCCCACCGCTGCTCCCTGCCGGTGCAACGCCTCTGCCAAACCTTCGGGCAGGCCATCGCCCAAAAGAACCACCGGAAGGGAAGTGGCCGGAGTCAGGGAAGGAGGCATACAGTTAACTGCTGGGCTTTGCAACCCATTCTGAACCCAGCGCCAGAAGTCGGCAAAGGGCAACGCCTCGTAGTAGGTCAGCGTGTTCCAAAACCGCCCCAGCTCCCAAGGCATGACTTTACCTCGTCCCTTTGTCCAGATTATCCAAATTATGCAGATCTTTTGCAGAACGCAATTGGCTCACGAGCAGGGCCAATGGCCAGCCGGACTTCCAGCAGCATTCTCAGCCCGGTGAGGTTTTGCAGTGCGCAGACAGAGGGCGGGGCTTCTCGACGGATGAGCTCAAGCCACACAACAAAACTGCCTTGTGGAGTCCAAGCTATTCTGTGTCTAGTGTCGGCGGTGCTCCGCTTTAGTTGCATGATGACCGACCAAACCGGCCCAAGCATGTTTCCGAACCCCTGTTGCCACTCCGTTACTTGGCGGGAGCGCCTGTCTGGACTGGAAGAGCAATTGCGCCCCTTGGCAGAAAAGACAGCTCCCCTGCTGCTGGCAGACTCAGATCCGCTGCAGGTGTGGGCCGCCGTTTTGACCTGTCAAAAACTGGGGATCCCGCTCTTCTTGGGCAATCCCAAGTGGGGAGAACGAGAGTGGGCCCAGGCTGTGGCCGGCCTGGGAGGCGGCTGGCGCTGGCGGCAAGGCCGGCTGGAGGGGGATCCCAGCCCATTGAACCCCTCTCTGCGGGAGGCTGTACCCGGCTCCCATTGGCCGTTGATCGGGATCCCTACCGGCGGCTCCGGCGGCCAGGTGAAATGGGCAATCCACTCTTGGCGTACCCTCAGCGCCTCGGCCAAGGCCCACCAACAGCACTTCGGCGTGGACTGCGTCCATAGCTATTGCCTGCTGCCCCTGCACCACATCAGCGGCCTGATGCAGGCTGTTCGCTCCTGGCTGACCGGTGGGCAGTGGATCGTCTGGGATTGGAAACGGCAACAGCAGGCCGAGGCCTGGGATCCCCCCTTGCCGGGGAGTTTTCTATCGCTGGTACCCACTCAGTTGCAACGGCTGTTGCTCAACCCCCAGCCGGGAGTTGTGGAGAGCCTGCGCCAATTTCGCGCCATTTTGGTCGGTGGTGGCCCCACCTGGCCCAGCTTGCGGCAACAGGCCCGACAACTGCACCTGCCCCTTGCCCTCACCTACGGCATGACCGAAACGGCTTCCCAAGTCTGTACGCTTCTGCCGGAGGCTTTTTGGCAAGGAAACGACAGCCTGGGCCGGCCCCTGCCCCACGCCACGCTCCAGATCCGCAGTGAACAAGGGGATCCCTTGCCCAGCGATGCCGTGGGATTCATCCACATCCGGGCCAAGTCGCTGGCACTGGGCCATTACCCCCAGGCCGCCCTTCGCGTCAGCGGTGCGGAGCACTTTGGTTTGCGCCAATGGCATCAGCAAGGCTTCACCCCCGGCGATTGGGGCTATCTGGACTCGCAGGGCCACCTCTTTTGGTTGGGTCGCGCCGACGACCTGATCCTGACTGGCGGAGAAAAAGTGATGGCTGCCGAGGTGGAAGGAGAGGTTCGGGCCAGCGGCTGGGTGGACGATGTGTGGGTGCTGGGTCTGCCCGATGCCGAATGGGGGCAGCAGGTGGTGGCGGTGGTCGTCCCCAAAACCGGGCTCCCGGCGATCCCCCAAGAGCTGGAGATGCGCCTCAAGCAACACCTGAGCCGCCAACTGAGTCCCTTCAAGCATCCGAAGCGCTGGCTGTGGTGCACCGGGATCCCGCGCAATCTCCAGGGCAAGGTGAACCGCCAACAGCTCCGGCAGTGGGCCGCCCAGCAGTTGGGGATCTCGCCCCAGGTAAGCTAGCGGGATCCCAGACGAGCCAAGTCTCGCCGGATTTCAAAGGTCAATTCCCGGTTGTGGGGCTCCATAGCCAAAGCCTTTCTCAGGTAAGCTTCCGCCTGCTGGTGGCGACCCTCGTAGATCAAGTGGTTGCCGAAGCGCTGGTAGGCCAAAGCCAAGAGGTGGATGGCCTCGCCGGAGTTGGGAAACCGTTTCAACAGCGCCTCTGCCAGAGCCACTGCCGTGGGCAACTTACGCTCGCGCCAGGCTGCCTTGACGCGGGCAATCCCTTCTTTGAGCAATTCCGGATCGAGGTGCTCTGCCGATGAAGAGCCGGCGGTGCGGATGACCACCCGCCTCTGGCCGGCGGCAGGAGGAGATTGACGCTGGGCATCGTAGCGCCGCCGCTGCTCGGGGTCGCTCAGCACTTGGTAGGCCTGATAGATTTGCTGGAACCGCTCTCGAGATCCCTCCCCTGCCACATCGGGGTGAAACTGCCGCGCCAACCGGCGAAAGGCTTGCTTGATATCTTCGATGTCCGCTTCCGGCGATAGGTTGAGAATCGCGTAGTAGTCCATGAGCGGTGGCAGAAGGAAGGGAATTGAGAGTGGCAGAACCTGGGCCAAAAGTCAGCTCCGACCCCTGATTATGCCGATGATCATGCCATGCCAAGCCGGGCTAAACCAAGGGATCCTCTCGGCGCTCATGCGATCTCATGGAAAGTTGTTCTCCTAGCTGGGGCTTGATGCTGTAATGCCACTTTGACTGAGCACGCAGAGGTCTCTCTTCCTGTAGCTACCTCAAGGGTAGGGATCCGGTGTTAGACTTTGCCCAAGTTATTTGGAAACCCCATTCCCAATCGGTTTCTTTGACTTCTATCGATCGACTATGAGTGAAGCCCTTCATCAAGCTCTTGCAGATCAAGATCAAGAGCAATTATTATCCCATTTGCAGCAAGGGGAAGATGTGAATGCTGTCGATGCTCAAGGACTGACCTTGCTTCATAAAGCAACACTGCTTGGCAATTTGGAACTGCTGGATTTGCTCTTGGCCCATGGTGCTTCTCCCAATGCCTTGGATCCCACAGGTGTCACCCCGCTCCATTTGGCCGCCGCCAGCGGTCGGGTCAAGCTGGTGGAGCGTCTTTTGAGGGCAGGCAGCGACATCAACCTTCCAGATGGCTATGGATATACCCCTCTCCATCGGGCTGCCTTAACCGATCAGGCAGAGGTGATCGGTCTGCTCATCCAAAAAGGAGCCAATACCTCTGGCGTTCTCCATTGGGCCACGACCACCGGACGAAAAAGCATCCTGGCCCGCCTGTTATCCAAAGGAGCGCCGGTGGATGCCGCCGATGCAACCGGTCGAACTCCTCTGCACGAGGCTGCTACCCAAGGGCAACTGGGCATTGCTCGCTTTCTGCTCTTGTATGGGGCCAATGTCAATGCGCGCAACCGATTTGGGGCAACACCGATGCACTGGGCTGCTTGGGAGGGGCATGTGGCAATCCTGGAACTTTTGCTGGAAAATGGGGCCGAATTGAACCCTCGCAATGAAGATGGGCATACTCCTTTGGCCTATGCCCAAAAACGCCAACACAGCTTGGCTGTCCAATGGTTACAAGACCGAGGTGCAACCCTTTAGTATCAAGTTTGCTATTGCCGCCGACCCAAGCGCTCCGCGTCGCTGCCCTCACCCCCAGCCCCTCTCCCTGAGGGACATCCCTCACCCCCAGCCCCTCTCC
>NZ_JANSJI010000029.1:0-10169 GCF_047462475.1 Synechococcus sp. H55.11 | reverse complement strand
GCGTTTGCGACAGCGTTGCGTAGCAATAACGGCATAACGAACCGTTTCGTTGCTATTGGATTTGAAGTGACTGGGGTAGGTTGATTGTCGGAAGGGATCCCAATGGGCCGGTTGTTTGTCAAAATCTGCGGGATCACCCGTCAGGATCAGGCGGAGGCCATTGCCGCGTTGGGGGTGAGCGCTCTTGGGTTTATTGCTGTGCCCAATACGCCTCGCTATTTGCCCCTACAGGAAATGGCCCGCTGGGTGGGATCTCTGCCCGGCCCTGTGGAAAAAGTGGGGGTCTTTCTGGATCAGGATCCCCGCGTCATCGCCGCCTGGGTGGAAGCGGTGGGCCTCACGGCCATCCAGTTGCATGGCCAGGAATCCCCCCAGGATTGTCGGCAGTTGGGGGAATGGCTGCCCGGGATCCGCCGCATCAAGGCCTTGCGCATTCGCCACCCGGCGGATCTGGAAGGGGCCAATCTCTACCGAGACTGTGTAGAGGGGCTGCTCTTGGATGCCTATCACCCCCAACAGGCGGGTGGAACGGGGCAAACCCTCAATTGGCCGGAACTGGCCCACCGATCCCTGCCCTTGCCTTGGCTGCTGGCCGGTGGGTTGAAACCGGACAATGTGCGGCAGGCCCTCAGCCACCTTCAGCCCAACGGCATCGATCTCTCCAGCGGTGTGGAACGCCGGCCAGGCGATAAAGACATCGACAAAGTCCGGCACCTGTTGCAGCAGCTCCGCTCCCAAGGGTGGGAGATCGCTTCCGGGTGGCCACTGACACATGATAGGCCGGATCCCTAGCGCAGGGACTGAATATCCAACCCCGGCTCAAACATCAGTTCTTTCACTTCTCCAAACCGGCCCATCACCCCAAGCTCCCGGTCGTTAAAGGTCACCAACACACCGCCCGCATTGCCGGTACGCAAAACAATCGATTGCTCCGCTTCCCAATTCAACTCGGCCCCTGGCTGTAGGGTAGCCTCGAAAACCGTTTGCCCATCGGCAATGACCCGCAACCAGGAGGGGCGCTCGACAACGCGGATGTCCAGACGCACCGGCTTGCGCCCCACTCCCCCTGAGTAGGCTTCCAATATCTCGGGAAAAACGCCTTGAATGCGCGTCCATTGGTCAAGGGTGGGAAACAGTTGGCGGGCCGTAGGCTGAGCTGCCGGCAGGGTGCGATCCGGAGAGTTGGCAGCAGGGGGTTGCTGGCCGGATCCCTCTCGGCCAATCCTCGGCAGGCTCACCAGCCAACGCCCAAAGGGATTGCCTGTGCCTTCCAAAAGAGCCGATAATCCCCCCACTGCCAGCACGACCAGCACCACATAGGCGACCCAAAGGTGGAGAGGGCGCAGGGCAAAGGCGGTCTGCCCACCAGCAGCCAGAAGGGGAGCAGATCCAGGGGGCGTTTTGGCCGATAGAAGTGGAAGAGCCTGCCGAGACAGGGCTTCGCCATCCAACCCCAAATAGTTGGCATAGTGCTTGAGAAACCCTTGCACATAGACCGGCTCCGGCAACCGGCTCAAATCGGCTTCCTCCAGCGCCTGTAGATACTGGGAGCGAATAAAGGTATCGTTGGCTACTTCGCTTAACGTCAGGCCCCGTGCCTCCCGTGTTTGCCGCAGCAGGGATCCCAGGGCTTCCAATCGCGTTAGCGGGACGGAGTCCTTAGAGTGTGCTGACTCTTGCATCGTTTGGTCACCTGTGGAAGAGAGGAAGCTGGTTTACAAGCAGCCCCAAATTGTCAGCAGACAAGAAGATACAGCCGCAAGCCGTTCTGTCCTTTTCTCCCCGTACCCAACATTATGAAGAAGGACGGGAAGAGAAAAAAGAGGCGATCTTGGGCAGAGCTGAGCTGTCGGCGGCGGCAAACGGGGCCAGCAAGGCCTGCACCTCTTGGGGATCCAACTGGCGGAACTGGCCTGCCCTCAGATTGCCCAGACGTACTGGGCCGATGGCTTCCCGATGCAAGGCCAGCACCGGATGCCCAAGCTGCTCTGCCACCCGCCGAATTTGTCGGTTGCGTCCCTCAAACAAAACTATCCTCAGCCAGGAGGAATCGGGATGCTTTCTCTGCCCGGAATCGGGGGCAGAACAAAACTCCACTTCCGCCGGCAGAGTGGTGTACCCCCCTAAGTCTACTCCGTCTCGCCACTGTTGCAGGGTGGCCTGGCTCGGATGTCCCTGTACCTGGACTCGATAGGTTTTGGGCAGATGGTAGCGCGGATGGGTTAGCTTCAGTGTCAGGTCACCATCGTTGGTGAGCAGCAAAGCGCCACTGCTATCGACATCCAGTCGGCCCACGGGATAGAGGCGGATCTGTCGGTTCCAGGGTGGGGGAAGCAGATCCAGCACTGTCTTGCGTCCCCAGGGATCCTTACAGGTGGACAAGACCCCCAGCGGCTTGTGCAGAAGCAAAACGTGGCGGGCCGGATCCCTGCAAGAGATTGGCCGCCCATCCACCTCGACGCAATCCTGTTCCGGATCAGCCTTAAAGCCCAGCTCGGTGACCACTTTCCCATTCACCCGAATGCGACCCGCCAGGAGCCAGGCTTCCACCTGGCGACGAGAGGCCAAGCCCTGCTGAGCCAAAAGCTTCTGGAGCCGTTGGGGTTTTGCCATGGGGATTGAACGGCAAAAGCAGCAACCGAAGCTGAGGGTGCTAGGCAGCGGAGTCTTCGGGATTGGAGAGCCGGTCGGGCAAATCGACGGCATTGGGGGGCAACAGCAGCATTGCCGACTTCGACCCTGAGCTATCTCCTAAAGAATAGCTGAGGCCACAATCAAATTCTTCTGCCAGCCGGCAGACTTCCTTGAGATCTCCCACCGACCAGATGCTCCAACTGCTGCGAATCTGGTTATCTACCCACACTTCCACACGGTTGCCCTCGATGTGAATGATGCGCTTGGGGTTGATTTCTGAAACGCGGCCTGTAGACTCAGCCAAGGCCTCCGGCCCGCTGACGCCAACGGAAGATTTTTGCCTCAAAGCCCCCAGAGCAGCCATTAACTGCGGCAGAGCCAGTAAAAGGTGCTGAGTGGCTTGTTGGGGTTGCCCTTTCAAGCAGGAAACCAAAGCTTCGGCAACACTCTGGTTCAGAGCCTGCAGAGCTTGGAGAGGGGTGGCACCTGCCAGGGCGGGATCCGGTTGCAGTGGGCTTTGAACATCCATGAAAAGGCAGAAAAGGCATGGACAGAAACTTTACAGCCCTTTCGCAGGTTCGCTACAGCGACGCTGATGCCTTCGCGTTATCAGTGGGCGGCACTATTGCGACTCCCAGTTGGGATAGAGCGCTCTGGTGGTCGTTTAGGCGTGCCGCAGGCATTGATCCTGTTCAGGTAACCACGGGAAGGGCTGTGTAGTTTCTTCAGCCTAACAAATCCAAAAACTTCTCGGTGAGAAAACCTGGCTTTGACATTGTCCGCGTCGCCGCGAAGCCGTTGGCCATCAGGGTAGATTCTTTGCTCTCTTGTGCACAGCAGGCTGAGCTTTAGCGCAGATCCCCCAAGGTGGCACGAAAGTGGGCAGCCATTGTTGTTTGCTCAATTGTCTTCTTCACCCCCGGCGGTGTCCTCCATCGTTTCCTCAACCCCGGGCTCCTCCTGTTGTTGAGCCTCGGCAGGCGGTCTCAGTTGGTTGAGCAGGGTCAGAACCCGGGATCCCCGCTCCAAAGAGCGATCCTGCAAAAACACCACCGTCGGCACCCGTCGCAGGCCGAGGCGCTGGCCAATTTCCCGCCGCACGAAGGGAGTGGCAGAGGCCAGCCCCTCCATGGTCTGCTGCTGGGCCGCTTCATCGCCATAGATGCTGACGAAGATGCGGGCATTTTGCAAGTCATTGGAAACCTCGACATCCACAATGCTGACCATGCCCGCCCCCACGCGGTCATCTTTGATCTCCGAGAGCAGGATTTGGCTGACCTCCCGTTTGATCAGCTCGGCTACCCGTGCCACCCGTCGCGCTGTCGCCATTTTTGGATACCTAGGTTACCGCTCATCCGCAAACCGGCTCTGGCCGGTGTGGAGCAGAGTCCTCGTCGGCTCGATCCCCAGAACAGTAGCCGATGCTACGAGCATCTCTCTCTTCTACCTTTATCTTGAATCCATGTCCACCTTGCCTTGAGTATGAATACCTAAAGCCATCGATGGATGGATGGAGACGTGATGATCAAGACGCCAGAGGCCCTGCGGCGCTCCATTGAGCAGTTTATGCTGAATGTCACAGAGCCGCTTGACCCCTTGCTCTCCCTGAAGCTAACTCAATTGGTGGTGATGTTGGGGGATACAGCTTATGCAATGGGGTACAGCGATGGCCAACAAAAGCCAGATGAACGCTGCCGCTATTGTCCCAGCCGGCTGCTCGACCGTCCAGAGCTTTGACAGAGCCCTTTAAGGTTCTTCATAGTCTAGCTCCTGGCTGTCCGGGAGGGGGGAATGAGTTGAAAGGGGTGGTGGGAACCGGCCAAGATGGGATCCCGTCCCTCAGTAGCCTATGACTTCCCCGGTTTTGATTTGGCACCGTCGCGATCTGCGGCTAGCAGACAACACAGCCCTACACGCGGCGGCGCAGCGCAGCCCGCAGGTGGTGCCGGTTTTCGTTTTCGACCCGCAGGTTTTGCAGCGGGCGGATATGGCCCCGGCCAGGGTGGCGTTTCTCCTCCAGGCATTGCAGGAGCTGCAGGAGCGCTACGCCCAGATGGGGATCCCGCTCCTCTGGCGGCGGGGGGATCCGGCGGTGGAGCTGCGGCAGTTGGCCACCGAGCTGGGGGCGCAGGCCGTGTTTTGGAACGAGGATCTGGATCCCTTGGCCCGGCAGCAGGAGAGTCAGGTGCGGGCCAGCTTGACGGAAGCCGGGATCCTGTCTTTTTCTTACCAAGATATGCTGCTGCACGGTCCGGGGGAAGTGGTGACCCAGGCGGGGGATCCCTACTCGGTTTTTACCCCTTTCTGGCGCCGCTGGTCCAGCTTGCCTAAGCCGGATCCCTTCCCCACTCCCAAGGAGCTCCAGCCGCTGCCAAGCCTGAAAGCTCAACCTCTGCCCAGCTTGGCGGATCTGGGCTTTGTCTGCGAGCAGCGGATCCCGGCGGCAGGCGAGAGGGCAGCTCAAGCGCTGCTGGAGGATTTTTGTCAGGGCCTGCGCATTTTGGACTACGAGCAGGCCCGCAATTTTCCGGCTGAACAGGGTACCTCTCTCCTCAGTCCCCACCTGTGCTGGGGAACCATCGGCATTCGTCAGGTGTGGCAGGCCACGCGGGAGGTGGAAGCAGAGGTGCGCAGTGAAGAGGCCGAAAGCAGCCTGCAAACTTGGCGGCAGGAGCTGTGCTGGCGCGAGTTTTACAAGCATGTCCTGGCCCACTGGCCCCACGTGGAGAGCGGCGCCTACCGACGAGCTTTTGATGCGCTGGAGTGGGGCAACCGGCAGGACTGGTTTCAGGCCTGGTGCGCCGGGCAGACGGGTTACCCCATCGTGGATGCGGCCATGCGCCAGCTCAACGAGACCGGCTGGATGCACAACCGCTGCCGCATGATCGTGGCCAGCTTTCTGACCAAAGATCTGCTCATCGACTGGCGCTGGGGAGAGCGCTACTTTATGCAGAAGCTGGTGGACGGGGATCTGGCCGCCAACAACGGCGGCTGGCAGTGGAGCGCCGGTGTGGGCACGGATCCCAGGCCGCTGCGCATCTTCAACCCGGCCACCCAGGCGGCCCGCTACGACCCGGAAGGGGAGTACATCCGTCGCTACCTGCCGGAGCTGGCGGGGCTAGATACCCCGGCTTTGCTGTGGGTGGGGGAGGATCCCAAGGGATCCTGGGCCCTACAGGAGCGGCGGCGCTGCGGCTACCCGGATCCCATCGTGGATCACAAGGTGCAGCAGCAGGAGTTCAAGCGGCGCTACCAGGCGGTGCAGCAGAGGCGTTCTCAGCCGGCCCAGGGCAGACTATCCACTCTTTCCTAGCTCTGGACAAGACGTGGCAAGGACTTCCCTCACCCCCAACCCCTCTCCCTCAGGGACTCCCTCACCCCCAACCCCTCTCCCTCAGGGAGAGGGGAGTTAGAGCAGCGCGTTCGCGACAGCGTTGCGTTAATGACTTATGGAAATGAAAAGGGGATCGCCTGGATCCCCTCGGTCTTCAGAAGTTCGGAGCCAATGCCGGGTTGCCTGAGACTACGGCTTCAGCTCGCTGGGGATGCGCTCCCCGAAGAGAACTGTGTAGAGAATGCGGTAGATGTCGGTGTTCAGGATCCCGGTGGTGGGCACCAGCTCTTGGGCGTTCAGGCCCGCCGCGCGGGCGATAACTCCACTGCCGGCGTCGTCTCCAGTGGCCCACGCCACCGCAAAGGGGCGGCGGTTGCCGTTCTTGTCGGGTGCTGAAACAAATGGCTTCGTACCCGTGCCCTCGACGCCATCGATGGGGGCGCCGCTTTCTTCGGGGTCAGTGGGGGGCAGCGGCTCATCGGCAGACTCCACATCCACCAACTGCATCCCGCCGGCGTTGCTGTCGCTGGTGGTGATCATGAAGGTTTTGGGATTCTTCTCGATGAAGTTAAGAATTACCCCAATGGCATCGTCAGCCCGCTTCATGGCCTCCAGGCAGCCGGAAGCATTGAGGTTGTTGCACATGTTGTCGGTGCCCTCTTCCTCAATGACGGCGAAGAAGCCCTTAGGATTGCGGGAGATCCGCTCTAGGGCAAACTGCGTCATCTCGGCAATGGTGGGTGCGCTGGCGATGTAGTTGGGCAAGTTTTCTTTGCGCAGCTCTTCTTCAGGTTTGTCGTAGAAGGTGTCCTCTACGTTGAACACCCCCAAAACCTTGGCGGCATCCGCCGGCAGCTTCAGCAGCTCGTCGCGGGTATAGACGACGGCATACCCTTTTTTCTTGGCTTCCTCGATGAGGTTGCGGCCATCCTTGCGCTTCCCTTGGCCAAAGCGCCCCTGGACACCTTCCGGCAGCAGCCACTCCTCACCGGCCCCCAGGATGATGTCTACCCCCGACTCCACCACTTCCAGGGCAATCTCCTCGTAGTCGCTGCGCTTGGGAGCTTCAGCCACAAAAGCAGCCGTCCCCGGCTCGATGATGGATCCCGACTGCACCAGAGCCGTGCCCAGGCCTGCCTCAATGGCATCTTCCATAATTGTGTTCAGGGTGCCGTTGGCCGAGGGATACTCTTTGCCGTCGGGATCCAAGCCAAAAGTCGCGCCATGCACGCGAGTGCCTGTGGCATGCGTCACCGCCCCGCCGTTGGAGGTTCCACCCAACAGGTCAAGGTGATGGCCACGATAGGTGGTGATGACAGGCAGGCGATCCCAGTTCAAGAAGCCATCCGGGCCGTAGTGGAGAATGCGGGTGATGTCCCAGTGGGAGGCCGAAGTGCCATCGGGGTGGAAAAAGATCGCCCCGTTGCCGGTCGGCTTTGGCGCCGCCTGGGCCAGGCTAGAAAAAAGGGAAGAGGACAGCAGGCACAGCGTTGCGGCCAAAGCTGCCCTCAGAGAATAGTTACGCATAGTAAACCTGCCCTTGCTTGTTCAAGGCTGAACGTCAAGAAAAGTAACACAGCCTTGGAGCACTTAGCAAGGGCTAGGCTAAACCTGAGGGCAGAGCTCACTTGTAGCGATGGCCTGCCGCCCCAGTCTATGGCAGGGTCTATACCTAGAGTTAACTATCTCTTAACCCCTTCATAATGTCAAGGCTTCTCGTAGAGCTCTTGGGAGACTTGCGCCAGGACATAGCCGTCTTCCGGTCAAGCGGCTCTTTTGGGGGCAAGGGAGGAATTTTGGGTCTGCCAGGCCTGCCTAAGCTGTCTGAGGCATTGTTGCCAACGCTGCAGTTCCCCGGCTGCCAGCGGGATCCCGCCAAAGCGCACCTCCAGGTAGCGCTGCAGGAACTGGATGGCCAGCTCGGCCTGGGGCAAATCGGAGTGGCGCAAGTGTTCTAGGCAGGCTTCCGGCCCCAGGTGGGCTGGGATCCCCACTGCCGTCGCCAGCTCCCGCAGTTGGAGGTAAAGTCTGGAGATGGCCTGGCGGCGCCGCTGCGATTTGGGCAGGGCCGTCGGGATCCAGCGCATGCCGGCAAAGGCCAGACTTGGCAGCAGGATCCCGATCATCCAGGTGGGCCATTCTGGGGGCGGCTGCCACAGGGATCCCATCACCACTCCATTGCCAAGTGTGGCCAAGAGGATCCATCCCCCATCCCGCCAGTGCAAAGCCTGGTAGCGGCGGCGGCGGCCCCAGTAGGCCGTGAAGCCGGTGATCAAAATCACCCCCAGCAGCGGCAGGCTGTTCTGTTGCAGCCTTTGCCCCCAGCCCACCAGACCGCGACGGAAGGCGGCGGCAACATCCTCTCGATCGGAAGAGACCGCTACTGCACTGGCGATCTCCTGAATCTGCCGCCAGATCTGCCGCTGGGTGGATAGGTCGTACTGGATGACGTACTTAAACCAACGGAAGCGCAGGCTGTCGTAAAAATCTTGCAGGGGATCCCACCAGCTTTGCCGCTGGCTAACATTGGCCTCTGGCGGCGTGGCGTCGAAGAGGATCCATCCATAGGGGCCAAAGGGGATCTCCGTCCAAGAATGGGCATCGGCGTTGCGCACCGCCAGGTACTTTTCCTGCGCCACCCAGCGCCCGCCCAAAAAGCCATTGACCACGCGGGCCGGGATGCCAATGCTGCGGGCCAGCACCGTCAGGGCGGTGGCAAAGTATTCGCAGTGGCCGCGGCGGTGGGTAAACAAAAAGGCCTCCAAAGGCGGTTCGGCCCCGGGATCCGGCAGATCCGTGGTGTAGGCGTAGTTCTCCAGCAGGTAGTTCTGCAGAGCTGTCGCCTTGCCAAAGACATCGGGGATCCCGGCGGTGATCTCCTCTGCCAAGGCGGGAATGCGCGGATCCAGATCTGCCGGCAACTGCAGGTAGGCTGCCTGCTGGGCTGAGTCAAGAGCACTTAGCAACTCCGCCTGGCCGAGCTGGCGCAGGCGGGGCCCCAGATCGCGGGGGATCCAGCTCACGGCGCGGTAGAGATAGGGCAGCCGGGGGGGCAGGGAATGGCTCACATCCCCGCTCTCGTGCAGGAGCAGGCGGCGAGTTTGCCGTTGCCATGCCTGCTGAGGGGTCATCGCCCCCCCCCGATCCAACCACTCCACCTCCAGCAGCGGCGCCACCCCAAAGACGGTGTTGGTGGCCAGCGGCTCTAGGTAGATAAGCTGCTCCAGGGGGAGGAACTGGAGGTCGCTAGCGGTGGGGATCAAGGGGGAAGCCGAGAGGGCAAAGACCCCTGCTGCAGTGGGGAAAATCGGGATCG
Source organism: Synechococcus sp. H55.11 (assembly GCF_047462475.1). Classification (NCBI taxonomy): domain Bacteria; kingdom Bacillati; phylum Cyanobacteriota; class Cyanophyceae; order Synechococcales; family Synechococcaceae; genus Synechococcus; species Synechococcus sp. H55.11. The sequence goes on along the minus strand of NZ_JANSJI010000029.1, from coordinate 885 downwards.
CGCGGTTCAGCGTCCGCGACCAAGCCCGCCCGTCGTAGCGATCAAAGCTGATCCCCCGCCAGTAGAGGGACTCCACCTGAGGCGGCACCCCCGCCGGGAACTCCACCCGCATAACAACAGTGCTGTCGGTCTTGAGGGTGCCGAACTCCCCCAGGCTGACTTCCTCGGCAAAGCCAGTGGTCATCACCGGCGAGCGGGCCTGCCGGCCTAGGAGCCCCAAGCTAAGGCGCGGAAAGAGGAAAAACAAAACCACCGCGAGAAGGGTTGCCAGCAAAGCCAGGGATCCAAGCAACCCCAGAAAGTTGAGGTCGATCCCGCGGACTTGGGTGGCCGCCTGGGGGTGCTGCTCCGCCTGCAGGCGCAGGTGATAGAGGGTGAGGTTAACCAGCCCCACCCCCACATACAGCAGGAATAAAAACCCAAAGCTGATGTCCTCGTTAAAGAGGGTGGCGATGGCCATCAAAAGCAAAGATAACACCGCCAACTGAATGTGGTCGGCTGCCCGCTCCCGCTGAAACAACTTGGCCCCCGTAAGGTAGAGCACCAGGCCTATGGCCCCATCCGAAAGCGGCAGCACGCCCGCAAGCACCAGGGCCGCCAAGCTGACCAACACGCTCACCGTCAGGGGCATCCACAGGGGCGCATAGCGGGCAAAGCTAATGCGGGGCGGCTCCCAAAACCAACTGGCAGCCCCCGCCGCCAAGCAGAGGGCGATAACCGCCGGCGACAGGGCCTGATCCCCAAGGCAGAGGGCCGTAAAGGCAATCCCCACCAGCAGGTAGATGAAGAGCTTTTGGACGGCAAGCAGTGGCCAGGTCATGGGCTAGGTTGCTTCGGGATCCCTCAAGTGGCCCTTCCAAGATAGCCAAGTCTTTCCTCTTCTCC
>NZ_JANSJI010000028.1:0-10234 GCF_047462475.1 Synechococcus sp. H55.11 | reverse complement strand
AGCTGGTCGCGGCGGGGCGTGCAAACCCTGAGGGCGCAACTGGACGGATAGGTGGCTTGGGAGAGAAAAGCTGACGCGACAGCTCGGTGTTGAATCAAAAGTTAGTCTCAAGCTAGCCTTCCCAATAGGCCCACGACGAAACCCATAGGCAGGACTGGATGGCAGGAAAGAAAACCGATACCAAGCGCGCGATCGAGTCCTACGAGCACCGCGACAAAGAGCGCGTCAACAACCCGCCCGTGGGGCTGGTAACGCCCGAGAACGACCCCGACGCCGGCCAAAAGAAAAAGCGCTACGCCTACGACCCCCACCTTGACCCGCAACTCGTCTGGGCGGGCAAGGCCGAGCATACCTCGTTCGAGGTGCCGACTGTCTCCCTGCACGTCCACGAGCGCATCGATCCGCGCACCATCATTGAAGCGGTACGGAAGAAGAACGGCCAAGCCGAACCCGTGCAACTGGGGCTATTCGAAGAAGAACGTAGGGAACCGTTGCGCCAGGCGATCGAGTTCTACCAGCACAAGCACGGGTGGACCAACCGCCTGATTGCCGGCGATAGCCTGCTCGTGATGAACTCACTGCTGGAGAAGGAGGGCCTGGCCGGCAAGGTGCAGATGATCTACATCGACCCGCCCTACGGCATCAAGTACGGCTCCAACTTCCAGCCCTTTGTGAACAAGCGCGACGTCAAGGACGGCAAGGACGAGGACCTGACTGCTGAGCCGGAGCAGATCCGTGCCTTCCGCGACACCTGGGAGCTGGGCATTCACTCATATCTCACCTACCTACGCGACCAGCTGCTGCTGGCGCGGGAGCTTCTGACTGAGAGACACAGCATTCTTGGGGAGAGATGTTCTGTGACAATAGAGAGGGCGTTGATCTATGCCTAACCGCCGCTCATTCAAATCTGACGAAAGTTTCCTGGAAAAGCTGGCCATGGGAGCGGTTGGTGCACGTGCGGTCTTCGAGAATCTGAAGCGTCAGGGCCATCGACCCATCGAACTGGAGCGTGGCTCCATGAGCTACAAGATTTGGAAGAAGATCAAAATCAAATAGCTTCGCGTTCCGGATATCCTCTGTCTGAACTGCGGCAAGCGGTTCGAGTCACGCGCCAAGACCAAACTCGAAATCAGCATGTCGCATTCACTTTCCAAACCGGAGCGCGGCTGGGACAATGGCTTGGCCAACGAAGATTTGGTCGCATTTTTATCGTGCTCAAAATCCGGCGAGCGCCCGATTGATTGGCAGGCGAGCGAACCGATCCAGTTCATAACTGTCGGCGCACTTCGGGAGGCCTATAAAGAAAAACGTGCCGTCTTGAAGAAACCCAAAGGGGAACAAGAAGGCTTCGAAGTGCGCGTAACGTGGCCTTCTGTGATTGCAAGTAGCGATGGCGTTGTCTCCGATGTATCCCCGTCGCGCCTCCAGTTTCGACGCCACACCGATTCCCGCACCATAAGTATCAGTCTGAGGCGTGGTACAGTCGACCTCCAGCCGCTTGTCCAAACCGGTGACCACATTCGCGTGGGACAAATCATTGCTTCAGTTGTGCCGGTTTCCACAGCAATTCCCTGCGTAGCGACGTCTGCGGAAAGCAAGTTCGAGCCGATGCTCACCTCTTTGTCTGTGACCGACCGCTACACCGCCGTAAAGGCTCTCTCGCACATCCAGTCTTCCAACGTTTTACAGGCCCTCCTCGCCCGCATCAACGACGATCGTGAACACATCTACGTGCGGCTCGAAGCCGCCGCTGGCCTTGCACGAGCTGGGCAAAACGACGGTATGCAGTTCATCTGCCGCACGCTGCTTGATGACTACCAATACCTTGAGCATCGTCTCGAAGCCGTTATCATACTCGGCGAAATTTGCGCGCCCGAATCGGTGAAGACGCTAACCAGCGTTCTGCTCGACAAAAGTCAGCACGCTGAAATCCGTGCCGGCGCAGCTTGGGCATTAGGCGAGCTTCAGCAATCGGCAAGCGTTGACGCACTGATTCAGGTTTTCCTCGAACTTACCGAGCCGATTCGCATCGAAGCCGCCCGCGCGCTCCGCAAAATCGTCGCTGCGACCAGCGCGGACATTACAAATGTTTTTACCAACGGCCAAGACGATCAGCGGGCTGGTATCGCTTGGGCGCTGAGCCGTTCGGGCCGTGTCAAGGTGCAGGATCTGCTCCCGCTGATGGTGGACGACGACGCACGTCGGTGGGTTGCTTACATCCTCGGCATGCAGAACAAAGACGCTTTGGTCGGTCAAATCGAAGAGCTCAGCAAACACGATCCGGAGGTCTATTTTGCCGTCACCGTGCTCTGGAAGATTCTCGCGAGCTGGGTTTACAATCTAGAGGAGCTTTGACATGCACCACTCGCTGCCTGCGCCACTCTACACCACGCAATGGGGTGAAGCCCACGTCGGTGATTCCTTTGATCTACTACCGCTGCTCCCGCCGGAGTCCATTGACCTCGTCATCACCTCGCCGCCGTTTGCACTTCAACGCCAGAAGGAATACGGCAACAAAACCGAGGATGCCTACGTGGAGTGGTTGCTGCGCTTCGCCGAACCTATCCGACGTGTGCTCAAACCCTCCGGCAGTTTCGTGCTTGACCTCGGCGGTGCCTACCAAAGTGGTCGTCCTGTCCGATCGCTCTACAACTTCCGCGTCATGCTCCGGCTGTGTGACGACTATGGTTTCTATCTCGCCGAGGAGTTCTTCTGGTTCAACCCAGCCAAGCTGCCATCGCCCATCGAATGGGTGAACAAGCGGAAGATTCGCGCGAAAGACTCCGTAAATACCGTCTGGTGGCTTTCGAAGACCGAGAACCCGAAGGCCGACATCCGGCGCGTGCTTGCGCCTTACTCGGAACGGATGCGCAAACTACTCCAAGACCCTGAAGCTTTCTATCGCCCAAAGAAGCGCCCTTCAGGTCACGACATTAGCACCAACTTCGCCACCAACAACGGTGGCGCAATTCCGTCAAACCTCTTGCAAATACCTAACTCCGAGAGCAACTCCTCCTACCTGCGCTTCTGCGCGACCGTGGGCGTAAAACCGCACCCTGCCCGCTTTCCGGAAAGGCTGCCTTCCTTCTTCATTGAATTTCTCACCGATCCCGGCGACACCGTGCTGGACGTATTTGCCGGCTCGAACACCACTGGCAGCGCTGCCGAAAAACTTGGCCGTCACTGGCTCGCGTTCGAGAAGGAACACGAATATTTAGCAGCATCGATATTTCGTTTCACAGAAGAATGTGGCCACCAAGAAATACAAACTATATGGAAACAGATCAACTCTGGAAAAGTTCCAATACACATTTTATGTGACAAACGGTTGTCTCTGTTCTCCTCTGAGTAGCGTTTAGATACATCGCCTTTCGTGAAGTCATTGAGTTGGATAGGGGACTCGAACACAAACTGGTAAGGATCGCCGGAGTTCGGCAATCGGGTTGCGGGGCATCGTTGATACTGCCGTGACGCCGCCACAGAAAATCACGGCGTATTTCGATTGCAGAAGGGCGAAACCATGAAACTGAAAGTTGATGAGCAAGCCGACGCTTTGTACCTGACCTTGGGTGAGGTGCCGGCAAGTCGTTCGGAAGAGGTCGCGCCTGGCATCATCGTAGACTACGACGACCAGGATCGCGTGGTCGGTATCGAAATGCTGTACTTGTCGAAGCAGGCGCCCCAGACCGATATTCGGCGATTGTTGTTCGAGACCGTTCCGGAAGTCCCCTGAAACACGAAGAGGCTATCACGATGTCCAGCACCACCATCGACCGCCTGATCATCAACTCGCCCTACGAGGAGCTGCGGCAACACAGGCGCTACAACCGCAAGACAAGGCGATTTGAACGGGTCGAAGGCCGCCGCCCGGCAGGATATGAAGTAGCAACACCGTGCGCCCAATCTATCGATGAGCAGGGCATCGAGAGCCTGAAGGTCATAAGGGTGGAGACATGATTGACGAGCAAGCTCTGCAAGCAATTGTGCAACGGATCGTGGCAGTGGCGCAGCCCAGCCGCGTACTTTTGTTTGGCTCCTACGGCCGCGGCGACGCCGACGCTGGCTCTGACCTGGATCTTATTGTGATTGAACCAGAAGTGTCCGACCCGTATGGCGAAATGATCCGCTTGCACAAAGCTGTGGGCTCGATTGGCCCAGGGCTTGATTTGCTGGTTTATTCGGAGGCCGAATACCAACGGCGCAGTCAGGTTCCGGGCACCGTACTGTACTGGGCGCGCAAGGAGGGAAGAGCCCTCTATGAAGCCCCATCTTGAAGAGGCCTGGCGATCCCTGCGCTTGGCCGATCGCGACCTCAAGGCATTTGAAGTTTTGAAAAGAGACCCGGAGGTTCACCCTTCTATCCTCTACTTCCATGCCCAGCAAGCGGTAGAGAAATCTCTCAAGGCGGTCTTGTTTGCCCAACAGATCGAATTTACACGCACCCATGACCTGGTCAAGCTGGCGCGTCTGCTTGGTGACCGGGGCATCTTGTTGCCGGTTGAGGAAGATCAACTCCGCCAACTCAACCCTTTTGCTGTTGATTTTAGCTACGACGACTTCATTGAATTTGCCCCTATTTCCTAGCATGAGATGGCAAGTCTACCCAAAGAGATTCGCTGCTGTGCAACAGAAGAAGTCGGTAATGCAACGGAAAGGGAGAAAAGTAATGGCTAGGACTACGATTGACCGGCTGATAATCAATTCGCCCTACGAGAAGCCACAGCAACTCTTATGCTACGACCTCGAGCCTCGGATCTTTGAACTAGTGGAAAGCCGCTATAGGAATACTTTTATGTCGTTTAGCTCGTTCAATATGGTCAATGTCTGGAATTTCCAGATGTAAAACCTGGCGATAAAGAAACAATAGAGCATTCAAAGCAATATTTTGTGTCGAAGGAGCAACGAGTTTCTTTACTGCCAAATAAGTCAAGTAAGTTTTGATTTTTTCAATGCCCATCTTCCTTGGGAGTCGCTTTTTGTGAAATAGAATAAAGTTTTTGATGTAATAGATGTAGAATTCTTCGTGGAGATGGCCATATGCTTAAGCCGGATGACTTGACGCACTTGGTCAAGGAGCTTGGTCGGTTTAGGTATAGGGCGGTCGTGGTTGTGGGGCATTGGGGATGCTATACTGAAAGAGTCACTACAGTAAATTTTACCGACAAAATCCGGTTCAGCCGAAAATTTTGTATCAGAGGGCTTGCTAGGTGGAAAACGGTGGTGTGGTGTATAGTTAGCCGCCTTTAGTGACATAGACAAGATGACCGCTTGTTACGTATAATCTCTGGGGTACACAGTCATGAGAGTTCCACATCCAATCCCATACCAAGGAAGTAAAAGGCAAATAGCCCATTACATATTGGCCTATTTCCCGCGAGAGATAGGCACATTAATTGAGCCTTTTGCTGGTTCGGCTGCCATTTCCATTGCTGCCGCTTGTTACGGGAAAGCATCTTCTTTTTATCTGAACGATATAAATAGACCTTTGATGGATCTATGGCAAGAGATCATAAATAATCCTCAAAGTGTTGCGACAACCTACGAGCGGCTCTGGCAAGAACAGCGTGCGAACCCAAGACAATTCTACGATTACGTTCGAGACGAATTCAACCGTACACAGCGGCCAGACTACTTACATTATCTTCTGGCAAGATGTGTGAAAGCATCAATAAGATACAACCCTAGGGGGGAGTTTAATCAGAGTCCAGATAATCGCAGGCTAGGCCGAGATCCTAAAAAGATGGCAGATGATATATTTGCAGTTTCGTATTTGTTTCGTGGTAGGACAATAATAACCAGCAAAGACTATAGGGAAGTTCTGTATATTGCTACCAAAAGAGACTTGGTATACATGGATCCGCCATATCAAGGAGTTTGCGATAACGGCGACCCTCGTTATTACAAAGGGGTAGATTTTCAAGAATTTATACAGGCATTGGACTATCTAAATGCTCAAATGATCCCATTTATCTTAAGCTATGATGGGCGCACTGGAAACAAGAAATTTGGTAGAGAATTACCAACTGAACTAGGATTACACCGAATTGAGATCAAAGTTGGGCGTTCAACCCAAGCAACTCTTTTAGGCAGAAACGAGATTACATATGAATCAATTTACCTTTCGAAGTCCTTAGTAGATCGACTAGGTTTTGACCACAATGAAGTTGTTGGGAGAATTGATACCCATCAAGAACTCCAACTTGAACTCATGAAATAGGCAAGTAGAGAAAACATGACTATGTCGCCAGAGGATCAAAGTCGAATAAGAAACCTTATTCCTTCTATCAAGAACAAGCGTGCCCGTGTAGTAATTGAGCATATTCTTCAACATGGGTACATTACGACAGAACAGTTAAAAAAGGATTATGGTTACAATCACCCACCCCGAGCTGCGCGTGACGTTCGAGAAGTGGGCATACCCTTAGAGACATTCCGCGTAAAGTCATCAGATGGACGTTCCATAGCCGCCTACAGATTTGGAGACCTAGATAAAATTCGTAAAGGACGACTTCAGGGAAGAATCGCATTTCCCAAGCAATTCAAAAAACAATTGTATGAACTCGTCCATGGTAAATGCTCTATCTGTTCTGGTGAATTTGAGGAACGTTATCTTCAGGTTGATCATAGAATTCCATACGAAGTAAGTGGAGATACAAATAGCAAAGATTGGAATGCGAAAGATTACATGTTGCTTTGCGGGTCCTGCAACCGCGCAAAGTCATGGTCTTGTGAGCATTGCGAAAACTGGATAAACAAAAAACTACCCCAAGTGTGTCAAGGGTGCTATTGGGCTAATCCTGAGAACTATTTCCATATCGCCCTTAGAGAAGTAAGACGCATAGATATACTATGGAGCGAAGAGGAAGTACAAACCTATGAAAGGTTAAAAGAAAAAGCACAGAGAAGTCAACGTCGTTTACCTGAGTATGTTAAGATGGTAGTACGAAAGCATTTAGATGAAACGTAATAGCGAACTTCCTGCGGCGGCTAACACGCGCTTGCACCTGACGCCGCTCCGCTGCGCTACGCGGCGCAGGTGAAGCGCAGACCGTTGGGAAGTACTTCCGACAAGGTACCAATTATAAAACGCAACTATGACTTTACAACAAGAGATGGCTTCCAAAGCGCAACCGAGGGTGTCCGTTTATCTAATCAAGGCTAAAAAATAACACAGAGCAAGACGGATGAAAATTAAGTTGGATGAGCAGGCAGGCTTGCATCTAAATGTCCCTCTTAAGAGGGTAAAAGTGAATGTTGGTGCTGGTAGCAAAGAAAGGTTTCAATATTTAGTACTTCTAATTAATCGCAACAGGCTAGAAGGCCCAGAAAAGTCCCAGGCCAAGCTCAAAGGTTATTTTGTCAGAGCAAGAGTCGTGACTAGTAAAGGTTGTAGGTGAAGGAGGGCTGGAGCCTAAGATCTAGGTAGTGGCCTCCGGTGATTTTCGGGCTTCCGACCGTCCCGGGATCTTTGTGGAGATTCCGCTGGTCAACCAGATCCGCCCGCGCGTGAAGGCTTGGCGTGAGGCAGGCTACCCGGGTGTGACCAGTATCACCAAGCGGCTCTTGGATCACTGGCGTGACCCTGAGGAGTTCGACAGACGTCGCTTTTTCTTTTGCCAGTTGGAGGCTGTGGAGACGCTCATTTGGCTAACCGAGGCGCCGCCTGCCGAGCGGGTGGGCATTGAGATCCCTGGCGACGGTGGGGACTTTGATCGGCGGTGCTGCAAGATGGCAACTGGTACGGGCAAGACCATCGTCATGGCGATGGTGATTGCCTGGCACATCCTCAACAAGGTGGCGAACCTACAGGACGCACGTTTCTCGAAGAACGTGCTGGTCGTTGCGCCTGGGCTGACGGTCAAGAAACGGCTGGCTGTTCTAGAACCGGCGGGCGCAGGCAACTACTACGAGGCCTTCGACATTGTGCCCTCTGCCCTGCTGGACAAACTGCGGCAGGGCAAAGTGCTGATTCGCAACTGGCACGCCCTAGCCTGGGAGAGCGAGGAACAGATCAAGAAGCGCAAAAGCGTAGACAAGCGCGGCGCAAAGAGTGACGAAGCCTACACCCGCGAGGTGCTGGGTGAGATGGCGAATGCCCGCAACCTGCTGGTGATCAACGACGAGGCCCACCACGCCTGGCGCGTCAACTGGGAGGCGGAAGGTAAGTATCTGCGCCAGCATGGCTTAAAAGACAGCGCCGCAGAAGCCACAGTTTGGGTAGGCGGACTGGATCGTCTGCATCGCTCGCGCGGCATCCTGACCTGCTACGACTTTTCTGCCACCCCCTTTGCGCCCTCGGGAAAAAAGAGCAGCGAGGAGGCGCTCTTCGGCTGGATCGTCAGCGACTTTGGGCTGAACGACGCCATCGAATCGGGGCTGGTGAAGACTCCGCGCGTGGTGGTGCGTGACGACGCCGTGCCGGATGCCAAGACCTACAAGTCACGGCTTTACCACATCTACAACGATCCGGAGGTCAAAGACGACCTGAACCGCCAGGCCAAGCCAGAGGAGCCGCTGCCCGACCTGGTGCTGAACGCCTACTACTTGCTGGGCTACGACTGGCGTGAGACGTGGAAGGCCTGGAAAGCGGCTGGCCTGCCCACGCCGCCCGTGATGATCACCGTCTGTAACCGAACCGAGACGGCGGCGCGGGTGAAACACGCCTTCGACTCACGGCGCATTCCCATCGACGAGCTCTGCAACCCAGAAGGGATCCTGCACATCGACTCGAAGGTGTTAGAAGAGGCTGAGGCAAAGGAAGAGCCCACTGCAGTGGTGGAAGCCTCAGACGAGGCTGAGGATGGGGAAGAGGAAGACGCACCAGTCGAACGTCAGTTGACCAAAGCAGAGCAGGCAGAACGTTTGCGAAAGATCGTAGATACGGTGGGTAAGGTAGGGCAGCCCGGCGAGAAAATCCAGAATGTCATTTCCGTCGGGATGCTGAGCGAGGGCTGGGATGCCAAAACCGTGACGCACATCATGGGGCTACGGGCCTTCACTTCGCAACTTCTGTGCGAGCAGGTTGTGGGCCGAGGCTTGCGCCGCACATCCTACGAGGTCAACCCACAAACGGGGCTGCTCGAGCCCGAATACGTCAATATCTTCGGTGTGCCCTTCACTTTCTTGCCGCACGAGGATAGCGGAGATGGCCCGCCGCCACCACCAACACCCAAGACCGCGGTGGAGCCGGATCCGACCAAAGCAGAGTTTGAGATCCGCTGGCCAAATGTGGTGCGCATCGAGCGCGTACTTCAACCAACGTTGACTCTCGATTGGTCAAAGGTGCAGCCACTAGAACTAAACGCTGCCCAGACACCGCAGGTGGCAGAACTGGCACCAGTTCTTGAAGGCAAGCCAGACGTGACCCAGATCAGCCGCATTGAGCTAGAGCGGTTGGCGCGGGAATTTCGCACCCAGCGCATTATCTTCGCAACTGCCCGGGATGTGTTCGATCAGATGAAGCCAAGCTGGAAAGGCAGTCGCGAAATCTTGCTGGCGCAGTTGGTGCGGATTGTCGAGCAGTTCATTCGTTCTGACCGCATCTTGATCTCCCCACCTCTTTTTTATCAGGATGAACTGCGCCGCCGCCTGATCATCACCCTCAACATGTCACGAGTTGTGCAACATGTCTGCGAGGCGGTGCGGCAGGAGAACACCGAGCGGCTTACTCCAGTCTTCGACCGCGATCATCCCATCAGCTCGACAGGTCAAATGCGCACCTGGTACACGAGCAAACCTTGTGAACGCACACGCAAGTCGCACATCAACGTCTGCGTCTACGACAGCACCTGGGAAGCATCAGATGCCTACGTCCTCGACAACAGCGACGCCGTGAGCGCCTGGGCAAAGAACGATCACCTGGGCTTCGAAGTCCTGTATGTGTATGGTGGCGTAGTACGCAAGTATCGGCCAGATTTTCTTGTGCGGCTATCCAACGGCGACATGCTCATTTTGGAAACGAAGGGACAAAACACCGAACTAGACCGGGTGAAGCAGCGCTATCTGGACGAGTGGACGCAGGCTGTCAATGCCCATGGCGCGTTCGGTCGCTGGCGGTGGAAGGTGGCACGTCACCCTGGCGAGATACGGGACATTCTCTGACTTCCCTCTCCCAGAGGGAGAGGGGCTGGGGGTGAGGGCGTCAGCGGCGCGGAGCGCTTAGTATGGGACTACCAAGCTACTCTGCTGTGTTGGCCGAGTTGGCTCCTGAGGGGCATGGAGAAGGAAACACTCG
>NZ_JANSJI010000027.1:0-2701 GCF_047462475.1 Synechococcus sp. H55.11 | reverse complement strand
TCCCTGAGGGATCCCCTCACCCCCAGCCCCTCTCCCTGAGGGAGAGGGGAGTTAGGGATAGCGATCGGCGCTGTTGGTGTGAAGGCGCCGGCGTTGCGTAGCAATAACGATGTAGAGAAACGTTTCGTTGCTATGGCGTAGCCTGCTTTTGAGAACCGCCAGAGGGATCCCGACGCTCACTTTCGGGTAGAGCGCGGGACTGATGGCTCTCCCTCAAAAGCCCAGGCCATCTGCTCCCGAAGTCACGATGCCTTTTTCTGCGTCCAGAGTGACGATGGATCCATCCCGGATGAGGCGTGTGGCATCCTTGACCCCCACCAGCACCGGCACCCCCAGCCGCAGGCCGATGACCGCCGCATGGGAGGAAGCTCCCTCTTCTTCGGTGATCACTCCGGCTGCCTGTTTGATGGCCTCCACATAGTTGGCGTCGGTAGACTGCGCAACCAAGATGTCGCCGGCGGTGATTTTGCCGGCATCGAGGCTGGATCTCAAGATGCGGGCCGGGCCGCTGACGGTGCCTTTGCCAAACCCTTTGCCCTGGGCCACCACCGCTTTCACCACATCGACCTTGATCAGATCGGTGGATCCCGCAACACCGGGCAGGGTTCCTGCGCTGAGCACCACCAAGTCGCCATCTTTGAGCAAGCCATCTTCCTGGGCCAAGCTAATGGCCGCTTGAAAGGTCTGGCGGGTTGTGGCCAAATCCATCACCAACAGCGGATGTACCCCCCAAACCAACTGCAGCCGCCGTGCTACTTCCACGTGGGGAGTTACGGCTAGGATGGGAGTGCGCGGGCGAAACTTGGAGACATTGCGAGCAGTGGCCCCCGTTTTGGTCAGGGTCATCACGGCTACGGCATCCAGCTCCTGGGCGATCTCCCCCACGGCGCGGCTGATCGAGTCGGTGATCAGGGTTTTGGGCCGCGTTCCAGCAGGACTGGCGCCATTGCTGTTGCCGTTGTTTTGGCTCAGCTCCTGCAGGGCAAGGGCGCGAATGCGTTGCCGTCGGTCGGCGTAGGTCAAGTCAAAGTAATCTCGCTCGGTGCGCACGGCAATGCGGGCCATGGTTGCTACTGCCTCGACGGGGTATTTGCCCACCGCCGTCTCGTTGGAGAGCATGACGGCATCGGTACCATCCAAGATGGCGTTGGCCACATCGGAGATCTCGGCACGGGTAGGTCGGGGGCTGTGAACCATGCTGTCCAGCATTTGGGTGGCAGTGATCACCGGGATCCCCAGAGAGTTGGCCAGGGCGATCACCCGCTTCTGTAGGATCGGCACCTCTTCCGCGGGCAGTTCCACCCCCAGATCGCCCCGCGCCACCATCACACCGTCGCTGAGAGCCAAAATCTGGGGCAGTTGCTGGATGGCCTCATGTTTCTCGATCTTGACGATGATGGGTACCCGCTTGTCGGCTGAGCCCGCAGAAGGCCTCTTGGCCGAGGCGATGAGCTCGCGCAACTCCAGCACGTCAGAGGGATCCCGCACAAAACTGAGGGCCACCCAATCCACGCCTTGGTTGAGGCCGAAGTAGAGATCTTCTTTGTCCTTTTGGGTCACGGCGCGGATGCTCAGGCGCACGCCGGGAAAGTTGACCCCTTTGCTGTTGGAGAGAGTCCCCCCGACAATGGTGCGGCAGAAGAGTTCTCCCGCCGCAGGATCCACGGCTTCCACCCGCATCTCCACTCGACCGTCATCGATGAGGATCGTCGCTCCTTCGGGCACTTCTTGGGCCAGCTTGTCGTAGGTGACCCAACTGCGCTCTTGGGATCCCAAGACAGGCTTGCTGGTCAACACAAAGGGATCCCCGGCTTTGAGGGTGATGGAGCCTTCGGCGAACTTGCCCAAGCGGATTTTCGGCCCCTGCAGGTCTTGCAAAATAGCGACCTGGATGCCCAGATCCATCGCGGTTTGGCGGATGAGGCGAATGCTGCGGCGGTGTAGCTCGTGATCCCCATGGGAAAAGTTGAGGCGAAGGGTGGTTGCCCCTTGCAGGATCATCTCCCTGAGAATGGCCGGATTTGAGCTGGCAGGGCCGATGGTGGCGACAATTTTGGTGCGTCGAAAAGAATCGCTCAAATGCATAGCAATCTTTCCAAGGGAGAGCAGCCCGGATCCTTTCCCCACACAGGGATCTGTCTGATACGATAACCCGTTCTGTCTTTTTTGAGGCCCCGCTTTTTTGAAGTTCCCGACGAGAGAGGATGGGAAAATAGGCAAAGCACAGTGTAGAGACCCGATCTGGAGTCGAGCGATGCCGGTTGCCCCTGAATATGCTTTCCCCTTCGAGCACCATCAGAAGTTCTCTCTGGATAACCCCACCATCTCTAGCCCAGGGGTTTCTAAGCGCGAATACATAGCCAGCAAGGTGTTACAGGGTATCCTGAGCAATCCCCAGACCCCCGTTGGCGATTTGTCTCCTGAGCAACGGCAAGCCTTGGCCTATACGGCGGTGTTGTTGGCGGATGACTTGTTGGCGGCTCTCGGCGCTCAGTAGAGGGGTTCTTAAGATTGCAGCGGGGTTATCCTCTCTGGTTGAGGTTTAGGCCGCAGGGGGGGTCACAGATGCTGCTACATACAAGGATCCCTGCTTGAGCCCATCCATGAACCCCCTCACCCCCGGCCCCTCTCCCTGAGGGATCCCCTCACCCCCAGCCCCTCTCCCTGAGGGATCCCCTCACCCCCAGCCCCTCTCCCTGAG
>NZ_JANSJI010000026.1:0-42131 GCF_047462475.1 Synechococcus sp. H55.11 | reverse complement strand
AGAGACAGAGGTTGCCGGTGGGATAAACTGAGATGCAGACAGGTGATTTTTGAACCTGACCTCTGCCCTGGTTCTCCCGCTCTGGTGGTTCTGATAAACAAAAACGATGATGTCCTCCCGCTCCTCTTGGGTCCCAGGTGCCGCTGCCGCGGGGAGCGGGATCTTTGTCTTCGCATTGGTGGTGGGCCTGCTGGATCAGATCCTGCCGACCCTGCCCAAGGTTTCCCTGTCCTTGGCCGGGATCCCTGGCCTGGTAGCGGCAATTGGGGCCTCCTACGGGGTTTGGCGGCTGGTTCAGATGGGTCTGCAGTCGCATTCCTGGCCTGACTTTCGAGCCTCGCTGCTGGCGGCTGTGTCCCCCTTCGATCCCGCCGATCACGGTGGCAGGCCGCGGCGACCTGAGGTGGATCCGCGTCCTCTGCAAGTGGCTGAGGAGATCCGCCAAACCCAGCTCCGCCACCAAAAGATCCTCGACCGCATCAAGCAGCAGGTGAAAGCCGAAATCCAAACCTGCGAACGCGCCCAAGCGCAACTGCGCAGCGAGCAGCAGCGGTGCCGAGTTCTGCAGGCCCAAGCCCAACAGTTGCAACGGCATCTGCAAAATCTCCAAACATCACCCCCGCCCTCTTCCCCAAACTCCAAACCGGCCAAACCCACACCAGGGCGGGAACTGCACCAAAAGCTCCGCCAGCTTCAATCGCAAGTTACCGCCCTAAAAATAGAGCTGGAACGCCAAGGGATCCAACTGCAGCAGTCGGAAGCCGAGCGGGCCCAGCTCCAGCAGCAGCAGCAAAAGCTCAAGCGCCTCCTGCAGCGCACAAAATGCGAGAATCGGCAGTTGCGCTCTCAACATGACCAATGGGCTCGGCAACTGGAGCAAACTCAACAGGAGCTGCAGGTTTTACGGCAGTCCTACCGTGCCTTGCAGGTTCTCCAAGAAATAGGCGCTACCTTAGCCCAGAAGCCACTCCCTGAGATCCCAGAAAAGGAGCCTTCTGGAACCTCCAGCTAGCAGCCTCAACTCACCCGCTTGAGCACGAACACACTCCCCTCGCTGCCCCGACCCATCCGTAAGTCTTCATCCAAATAGGTAATGTCCAGCCAGCCTGTTGGCTCGCGGCGGCGAAGGTCGATCTGGACAGCCGGGATCCGCTCTGGAGCCCGTTCAAGCAAATGGAGAAAACTCTCGATCTCGTAGCTCATCAACGCTTGGGAGCCGAGCACAAAGCGCTCGAAAATGACCCTGACCCGGCGTTCCGACTCCGGGTAGAAGCGGGCCGCCACCGCCAAAACTCCCCGTGGCAGCCAACCGGATCCCTGGATCTCCGCCACGTTGAAGACCCGTCCAGCTTTGGCCCGAATGCACTGGTAGATCTCGCCGGTGGTCAGAAAGGGCAACTTGGCCAGCCGCAGCAGGTCTGTGCTGGTGGTAAATAGGGTGAGCCAGTTCCCCTCCAACTTTTCAGGGGCAGAGGTTGGCCTGGGGGTGGGGTTGAGCACTTCCAGGGCAGCAATGTGAGACAAGATTTGGGCTTTCTGGTCAGGGGAAACCTTCCGGCCTCGGTCGGCCACCTCCAGCAGGCGCAACAGGGCCAGTTTTTGCTCAGCCAAAGACCCAGGCATGGGCTTACCGCAGCAGCACGACCCTATTTTAGGAGTTGGTGGCAGCCGAGTAGGGAAAGGGGGATCCCGGCCCTCAGCCAGTCAGCTCTTCCACCCGCCTGAGCTCTGCCACCTGCTCGTACCCCAGGCCTGCCCGCACCAACAGGGGCTCCGGCCCCGTGAGATCGATGACCGTCGAGACCTGGGCCCGATAGGGAGCCTCGTCATCCAGCACCAGATCCACCTGTTTCTCCAACTGTCGCATTTCTTCGGCGGTAAAGATTCCCCCCTCTTCCCAATCCCCAACAGAGTCAAAACCCACCTCCAAAGAGCCGACGGGATCCCCGCCCAGCTTGGCCGA
The DNA here is from genome assembly GCF_047462475.1 of Synechococcus sp. H55.11. Taxonomy (NCBI): domain Bacteria; kingdom Bacillati; phylum Cyanobacteriota; class Cyanophyceae; order Synechococcales; family Synechococcaceae; genus Synechococcus; species Synechococcus sp. H55.11. The sequence continues at coordinate 40,168 of NZ_JANSJI010000026.1, read as the reverse complement.
GGTGGAGACGATGGGGTTGCCTAACTCGGCCAACAGCGCCTGACAGATGGCCGAATCGGGCACGCGGATGCCAGTGGTTTTCCGCTTGGGATCCATCACCAACCGGGGCACCAGCTTGGTGGCCGGCAACAGAAACGTAAACGGGCCTGGGATCAGCCGCCGCATCAGTCGATAGGCGGGATCGCTCACCTGGGCGTACTGGGCAATTTGGGAAAGCGAAGGGCACAAAAAGGTGAGGGGCTTGTCGTTGGAAAGCCGCTTGAGACGCCTTACCCGCTCTACCGCTTGCTTGTGGGTCACATCGCAGCCAATGGCATAGACCGTATCAGTGGGGTAGAGCATGACCGCCCCTTCCCGCAGAGCGGCTGCAATCCGTTGGATGGAGCGGGCCTGGGGATGCTGCGGATGGAGCTTAAAATACTCGGCCATTCGGGAGAAAAAAGCAAAATCTCAAGATTCGGGGCAGCTAGGGCTTTCCGCCACTTCCACAACCCCTGCAGAACGGGGAGTGGGCGGCACCGGCAGGGATCCCTGCGGCCAGTCCTTCAGTTGTTGCATCAGGGCTTGGATATGCAGACGTGGCAGGTAGGGCCAGTCGCCCGCCTCCTCTAGATCCTGCAGCACCCGATACAGAGCTTGACGGGTGTTGGGCAAAGCCTCCCGAAAGGCACCCTCCAGGATTGCGCGGTGCATCTCCTCCAGCAGCCGCAGGAGCAGCAACAGCTCCACACACGCTCCTGCCCTCGCCTGGGCTGCCTGTTCAACAGCCAACATGATCTGACGCAAATCCGGTGGCAGATCCTCCGCCGAGATATACATAGCCACTTATCTCTGGAGCTTGGCAAGGCATGGGCTCTCCCATTCTAGGATGCTTCCGCCTCAGGACTGGATGGATTTTGCCCCCACGAGATCCAGCTCCGCAGGGGATCCCCGACCCAGGCACTGCCACACCCGCTGCAAGAGCGGATCCAGCCCCTGCCTGGCAATCGCAGAAATGGCCACCACCGAAGTGCCGGCGGCAGCCGATAGCCTCTGGGTGCACTCGGCAACCTGCTGAGGATCCAGAACGTCGATCTTGTTCAAAACCAAAATTTGCGGCTTATCGATCAACCCGTGGCCGTAGGCGCGCAGCTCCTGCTGAATGGTCTGATAATCTCTGACGGGATCCGCCGCTGTGCCATCCACCAAATGGATCAGCACCCTGGTGCGCTCCACATGGCGCAAAAACTCGTGGCCCAGCCCCACCCCCAAGTGGGCCCCCTCGATCAGCCCCGGAATATCGGCAAACACCACCCCATCTCCGGAAGGATGAGGCACTACCCCCAAATTGGGCTGCAGGGTGGTGAAGGGGTAGTCGGCAATCTTAGGCCGGGCAGAAGAGACCACCGAAATCAGGGTGGACTTGCCCGCATTGGGCAGGCCGACAATGCCTACCTCGGCAATCAACTTCAGCTCCAGGCGCAGGCGCACCCGCTCTCCGGGTTCGCCCTTGGTAAATCGGCGGGGGGCACGATTGTGGTTGCTTAAAAAATGGGCGTTGCCCAGGCCGCCTCTGCCCCCGCGGGCCACCAACACTCGATCCCCCTCACACACTAGATCCCCCAGCAGCTCGCCGGTTTGAGCGTTGAACACCATCGTGCCACAGGGCACCCGCACCAGCCGATCCGCACCACCAGCCCCGCTGCGATGGTTGGGCCCCCCTTTGGCCCCATGTTCTGCCTTGATCACCGGCTGAAAGCGAAAATCCAGCAAGGTCTGCAGGCCGGGATCTGCTACCAGGATCACCGAGCCGCCCCGCCCACCATTGCCACCGGATGGCCCCCCAGCCGGCACATACTTTTCGCGGCGGAAGGCCACGATGCCATCTCCGCCATTTCCCCCTTGCACTTCAATTTCGGCTTGGTCAATAAAGTGCAATCGTTCTTCTCCCAAATCTTCTATGCTCTAGCTTGGCAAGATCGCCGGGAAACTTGCCACAAAAGACGCCCCGCTGAGCTACTATGGTATTTCCCCAGCCACATCCGCCGCAGGTGGGAAAGTGGGAGAGTAAACATACTCTCATCTGGGGCTTTGCCAAACTCGACTGGCCTTCTACCCATTGATTCCGCGCAACTGATTCTGTTACTGCACCCCTATGAGTCGATTCACCGCTGCCGATGTAGGTTTTACCACTGAAGACTTTGCCGCTCTCCTGGATAAGTATGACTATCACTTTAGCCCCGGTGAAATTGTGGCGGGTACGGTCTTCTCGGTGGAGCCGCGCGGTGCTTTGATCGATATCGGGGCCAAAACGGCTGCCTTTCTGCCGCTCCAGGAGATGTCGATTAGCCGCCTGGAAGATCCACACGAGATGCTGCAGCCCGGAGAAACCCGCGAATTTTTTATCCTCACCGAAGAGAACGAGGAGGGGCAACTGACCCTCTCTATCCGCCGCATCGAGTACATGCGGGCCTGGGAACGGGTACGACAGCTCCAGAAAGAAGATGCCACCGTCCGCTCAACCATTTTTGCCACCAACCGAGGTGGGGCTCTGGTGCGGATCGAAGGGCTGCGGGGCTTTATTCCCGGATCCCACATCAGCACCCGCAAGCCGAAAGAAGAGCTGGTGGGTGAAGAGCTGCCCCTGAAGTTTCTGGAGGTGGACGAAGACCGCAACCGTTTGGTGCTGAGCCATCGCCGCGCCTTGGTGGAGCGGAAGATGAACAAGCTGGAAGTGGGCGAGGTGGTAGTCGGCACGGTGCGAGGCATCAAGCCCTACGGCGCCTTTATCGATATTGGTGGCGTCTCCGGCCTGCTGCACATTTCCGAGATCTCCCACGATCATGTCGACACGCCCCACAGTGTCTTCAACGTCAACGACGAAGTGAAGGTGATGATCATCGATCTGGATGCGGAGCGGGGGCGGATCTCGCTGTCCACCAAGCAACTGGAGCCCAATCCCGGCGACATGATTCGGGATCCCAAGCTGGTGTACGAGAAAGCCGAGGAAATGGCAGCCAAGTACCGCGAGCAAATGCTGGCTGCCAAGCAAGGACAGGCGGAGAAAGCCCCAGCGGAAGTGGCGGAGGAAGAGCTGGAATACGCAGCGACGGCTGTGGAATAAGGTGGTTTCGGGATCAAGGGCTGGTGGGCAACGGTGAAGCTGGATGCTGGGAAGCAAAGCACTGCTTCATTTCCTGTAGCACCTGGGCATCTTGAGAAGCTGTCCTGGCACCCGCTTGGGCAGCCCAGCACTTGAGGCTTTCGATCTGGTCGCGGGCGATGGCGGCCAGGGGTACAGTTTCCCGGATGGACTGCAGGATGTCTTCTTGGGTGAAATCGCGCCGAGCGCCGCTGCCGCCGCCCCCAAAGGCGTTGTACATCGCATCCACGATCGCCTGCTCGATCTCGGCGCCGCTGAAGTCTTGAGCGGCTGCCGCCAGGGCATCCAGGTCGAACTCCCGCAGGCGGCTGGGGCGCAGCCGCTGCAGGTGCACCCGGAAGATCTCCTTGCGCTCGGCTTGGGTGGGCAGGTTGAGGAAAAAGATCTCGTCAAAGCGGCCCTTGCGCAACAGCTCCGGCGGCAGCAGGGGCACGTTGTTGGCGGTGGCCACGATGAAGACCGGGCTGGTTTTCTCCTGCATCCAGGTAATCAGGCTGCCAAACACCCGGCGGCTGGTGCCCGAATCCCCGTCGGCGCTGCTGGTGATGTTGCCAAAGGCCTTGTCAATTTCGTCGATCCAGAGCACACAGGGGGCCATGGCTTCTGACAGTTGGATCATCTGCCGCACGCGGCTTTCTGATTCCCCCACAATGCCGGCAAAGAGCCGCCCGGCATCCAATCTCAGCAGGGGCAGCCGCCACTCGTTGGCGATGGTTTTGGCGGAGAGGGACTTGCCGGTGCCCTGGATCCCCACCAGCAGCACGCCCTTGGGGTTGGGCAGGCCGTAGCGCCGCGCCTCTTCGGTAAAGGCTTCCTGGCGCACCCGCACCCAGGCCTTGAGGTTGTCCAGCCCGCCCACGCTTTTCAGGGTCTCGCGGGCGGTGAAAAACTCCAGGATGCCCGTCTGGCGGATGGCCTGTTTTTTCTCCTCCAACACCAGGTCGATGTCGGCCTCGTTCACCTCCTGCTTGGCGGCCAAGGCGCGGGCCAAGACGCGGCGGATGCGCTCCCGGCTCAGCCCCTGACAGGCTTTGACCAGTTGCTCGCGGGCCAGGGGGCTGAGCTTGAGTTTTTCCGGGGCCACGTAGAGCTGGATGAGGCGGCTGATCTCTTCGCTGTTGGGCAGGGGAATATCGACGACGGTGATCTCCTCGGCCAGGTCGCTGGGCACCTCCAGAGTGTGGCTGAGCAGGATCAGCATTTTGCGGGTGCGCTTGAGCTCGCGGCTGAGGTTTTTCAGCTCCCGCAGGATGGGGGCATTTTTGTCGCTGCTGGCGTTGCGCAGCACAAAGTGCAGATCCCGCAGCACAAACAGGGTGTCTTCCTGGGGGGCCGAGCGCCACACCCGCCCTAGAGCGGCCATGATGGAGCCGCGGTCTTCGCCGGTATCTTGCCAGCCCCGCACCACGTCCCAGAACAGCAGCCGCCGCGGCGGATCGGTTCTCTTGGCTACTTGCACGAGCACGGCGTCCGCCGGCTCCTCTTCGGGGGAAACCAGGTAGATCAGGGGGTAGCGGGCCCGGATCATCAAGTCCAGCTCCCGCACCAGCTCCCCTTGCACTTCGGTGGCAATCCCGCTCAAGCCGGGATCCCCGCTGCTTTGCCGATTGCGATCGGGGAGCTCTTTGAGATCTTTTGCGGCCTCTGCCATCGGGAGTTAGAAGGGTCTTGAGAAGATTCGGGGTCTATCTTCAGGATAGAGCAGGGATCCCTTGCAGTTCGGCCAACATGGCGCGGGCGGTCTGGGTGGGATCCGCCGCTTCCATCAGGGCCCGCACCACGGCTACGCGGCTGGCGCCTGCCTGGCGCACCTCGGCCAGGTTGTGGAGATCGATGCCGCCGATGGCAAACCAGGGCAGATGGGCCTTTTCGGCGGCCAGGCGCACGTACTCCAGGCCGGCAGGGGGTTTTTCCGCTTTGGTGGGAGTGGCATAGACGGGGCCGACGCCGATATAGTCCACGCCGCTATTGAGGGCTTGGGCCAGCTCTTCAGCGTTGGTGGTCGACAGGCCAATCAGCCGCTGCGCTCCCAGCAGTTGCCGGGCTTGGGCAACCGGCAGATCCGTCTGCCCCAGATGTACCCCATCCGCTTGGCTGACCAAAGCCAAGTCCACCCGGTCGTTGACGATCATCAACGCCTGATAGCGGTCGCACAGTTGCCGCAGCTGCCTGAGATCCCAGAGCATCTCTCTGTCGGGAAGGTTTTTGCGGCGGTACTGCACCAGTGTTACCCCCCCGCGTAGGGACTTTTCCACCACTTCCAGCCAGTGGGGCACCGGGCTGGTAACCAAATAAAGATGGGCTGCCAGGAGACGCTGCCGCAGGGATCCCCCCAGCAGCTCACTTTCCAGAACATAGAGCCGATAGCGCATGTCTTTGGCCAGCTTGGCCAGGCCGGGCGCTACCCAACGACTGGACTCGGCCAACTTGCCGTATTCTTCCAGCACCCGCAGCGCTTCTTGCACACGGCTGCAATTGGCCTGCAACAGGTGGCCGAGATCCCGCCGTTGCTCCTCTTGCGGGTGGGAGATCTGGGTGCCTGGGTCGGCAGGGGTATCGCGGGCCAGCCGCAGCGGGTCGCTGTGCCAGCGGGCCAGGGCTTGGCGCATGGCCTTGCATTCCGCAGAGAGCTTTTCCTCTTCCAGGCCGAAACGAAACCACTCCTCCAGCACCCGTAGCCCTTCGCGAGCGCGGTCGAGGTTGGCATCCAGAATACGGGCGACGGCCTGCGGTTTCATGTTCCCTGCACGCGGGAAGAAGAGGGAAGTTTAAGAGAATCTTGATCTCTACTGTAAATCGGAATGGTTTTTCCGCAGCTGTTCTTGGCTTTCGGCAGAAAGGGGTTGATGCCACAAGGCGTTGAGAAAAGCTTGCTGCAGCGTGTGGCCCCAGGCAAACTCCCGCGGGCCGGCCCCTTCCGGCAGGTAGGCCCAAGCGTAGCACTCACAGGCGGGAAAATAACGGATCTCCCACCAAGTTCCGCCTACGGGCACATCTTTCACTGCCCGTAAGAAAGGGCCACGATGGCGGGTGAGGCGCTCTTCTACGAAATAGGGGCCTTCGAGCTGGAGGGCCTCTACTGCCGCAATGAACTCGGCTCGTTGTCGCTCATTTCGCATCATCTCCCGGCTTCCCCTCTCGGATTGGCTCTATTGTAGGAGGAGATTTCTGGAGGATCCCGCTTGATTCAGCCCAGACCGGGAACCCAATTGCGCCTGGCGCCGCCGGTGCTGTGTCTGAGCAATGGACACGGGGAAGATGAGGTGGGCAGCCGCCTTGCCCTGGCCCTGATCCAACTGGGGATCCCGGTGCAAGCCCTGCCAATTGTGGGAGAAGGGACAGCCTACCAACGCCAAGGGATCCCCCTTCTGCCCGTTGCTCAAGTGATGCCGTCGGGGGGGTTTATCTATCAAGATTGGCGGCAGTTGTGGCGGGATCTGCGGGCCGGCCTGTTGGGGCTGACGGGGCGGCAACTGGCTCTGGTGCGGCGGGCGGCGGCTCAGATGAAGCTGGTGCTGGCGGTGGGAGACATTGTGCCCCTGGCGATGGCCTGGTGGAGCGGGATCCCCTATGTTTTCGTGGGCACGGCCAAGTCGGATTATTACTGGCGGGACGAACGGGGGCCGTACCGCCGCGCTTGGATGGGGCAGCCGGTTTCCGATTACCTGCCCTGGGAACGCTGGCTGATGGCCCACCGGCGCTGCCTGGGTTCTTTTTTGCGGGATGAGCTGACGGCAACCGCTTTGCAAAAACGGGGCCTGAGGGCCTTCTACCTGGGCAACCCGATGATGGACGGCCTGGAGCCGCGCGGGGCATTACCTTTAGATCCGCACCGACCGGCCTTGCTGCTCTTGCCGGGATCCCGTCCGCCGGAAGCCTACCGCAACTGGGCCCTGATGATGCAGGTGGTGGAGCGGATCCCAAGGGAGGTTCAAGTTTATGCTGCCCTCAGCCCCAACCTGGAACCAGACCAGCTTCAGGCTCGGATCCCACCTCAGCGCAGCGATGTACTTCTGGTTTGGGGGAACTTCGGCGCCTGTGCCCACCGGGCCACGGTGGTGCTGGCCATGGCGGGAACGGCCACCGAGCAATGTGTGGGCTTGGGAAAGCCGGTGGTCACTTTGCCGGGCGGGGGGCCACAGTTTACGCTCCGCTTTGCCGAAGCCCAAACCCGTCTGCTGGGATCCGCCGTCCACTTGACCTCGGTGGAGCAGGCCCCCGCTGTGGTTGGCCGGATTCTGGAGCGTCTGGCCGTCGATCCCAACTACACGGCTGAGTTGCAGGCCCACGGACGCCGCCGCATGGGATCTCCAGGCGCTGCCCGGCGGATTGCCGCCCAGGTTCGAGATTGGCTCAAGCCACCCGACCCGGTTTTGGAACCGTCCGAGCCGGGTATATAGTGATCTCAAATCCTTAACCAGAGAACGAGTTAAAAATCCTGACTGATCTCCGTTGGTTTTCTGTTCGTTGTCATTGTTCAATTTATTGGGTAATGTCAAACCTTTTGGGGTTGGAGAGCAGTTGGTGGATCCCTTGCTACGGGTGGGCGGGAACGGCGCTGGCTCTCCCTTGGGCCAGTGGCTGGATCAAGCGCAGTGGCCCGCGCCCGGCAGCTTACCTCAATATCCTACTGACCTTTGTGGCCCTTGCTCATGGCCTTTGGCTGTTGCGGCAGGTTTGGGGTCGGGATCCCCAGATCCTGAACTACCTCTGGTTTCGGGTGGCCGATCTGGATTTGACCCTGTCTTTGGAGGTTTCGTCTCTGACGCTGGGAACCGTTGTCTGGTTCAGCGGCTTGAGCCTGCTGGCCCAGATCTATGCCTTGGGGTATTTGGATAAGGACTGGGGCCTGGGTCGCTTTGCCGCCCTGATGGGCTTTTTCGAGGGCGGGATGACGGGGATCGCCCTCAGCGATTCGCTGTTTTTCAGCTACGCGCTGCTGGAGATGCTGACGCTTTCCACCTATCTGTTGGTGGGCTTCTGGTACGCCCAGCCGCTGGTGGTCACTGCAGCGCGGGATGCTTTTCTCACCAAACGGGTGGGAGACCTGTTGCTGTTGATGGGGGTGGTGGCGGTTTCCAACTTCTCCGGCTCTTTGACCTTTTCCGGCCTGCGGGATTGGGCGGCTACGACCAGCTTGGATCCGACTTGGGCGGCCTTGATGGGGTTGGCTTTGATTGCAGGGCCGCTGGGCAAGTGCGCCCAGTTCCCGCTACACCTGTGGCTGGATGAGGCCATGGAGGGGCCCAACCCGGCTTCGATCCTGCGCAACTCGGCGGTGGTAGCCTGCGGCGCTTTTGTCTTGATCAAGCTGCAGCCCCTTTTGGCTCTCTCTCCCCTCACCGATGGGGTGCTGGTGGCCATCGGCACGATTACGGCTATAGGGGGATCCCTAGTGGCCTTGGCGCAAATCGACCTCAAGCGCACCTTCTCCTACTCCACCAGTGCCTACCTAGGCTTGGTGTTTGTGGCGGTGGGGACGGGGCAGCCGGATTTGGCCCTGGAGCTGCTGCTCACGCACGGCCTGGCCAAGGCGCTGCTGTTTATGGGGGTGGGATCCCTCATCTACACCACTGCTACCCAGGATCTGACGGAGCTGGGGGGCCTAGGGAGCCGCATGCCGGCTACCCTAGCCGCCTTTGCCGTGGGATCCCTGGGGATGGTGGCCCCACTGGGGTGCTTTTGGACTCTCATTCGCCTGGCGCTGGTGTACAGCGAGCCGGCCCTGATGGGGGTGTTGCTGCTGGTTAACGGGCTGACGGCTTTGAACCTGGCGCGGGTGTTTGGTCTGGTCTTTTTGGGATCCCCGCAGCCCAAGACGCGCCGCGCGCCTGAGGTGGGCTGGCTGATGGCCCTGCCCATGGTTATCCTGACGGTGCAGAACTTGCTCATGCCCTGGCTGCTTTGGCGCTGGGGGCTTTATCCCGCTTGGATCCCGGAGCTGCAGCAGATGGCTGTCTTGCTGGGGACCGCAGGGTTGCTGGGAGGCGGTGTTGGTGCCTGGCTGTACTGGGGAGGCCGGCGGCGGCTGCGCCTGCCCTGGCCGGAGCTGCAGGATCTCTTGGCCCAGGATTTCTACACCGGGCAGCTCTACCAGGCGCTGCTGGTGCAGCCGGTCAGCGCCCTCTCCCGCGGACTGGAATGGCTGGATCGCAACGGGGTGGATGGCCTGGTGAACGGGGTGAGCCTGGCTTTTTGGTTTAGCGGCGAAGCCCTCAAGTACACCCTGTCGGGGCGGATGCAGCTTTACGTGCTGCTCATTGTCATTGGGGTCGTGGTGGTTACCGCTTGGCTGCTGCGTTCGCCCCATTTGGGATTGGCCTATTGAGTGGGAGAAAGCGATGCTCAGCCTTTTGGTCGGGATCCCGTTGTTGGGCAGCATCTTGGTGGGGCTGATCCCCGAGCGAGCGGGGAAGGGCCTGCACCGGACTTTGGCTTTGGGGTTTGGCCTGGCTTTGTTGGGGCTGAGCTTGGGATTGCTGCTGCTTTTGGATCCTCAAGAGCAAGGGATCCAGATGGCCGAACGAGTGGCCTGGATCCCGCAGTTGGGCTTGGTTTATGAGCTGGGGGTGGACGGGATCTCCCTGCCGCTAGTGGTGATGACTGGCTTGCTGGTGTTGATTGCCCTTTGGGCCAGCGGCCAGGTGGAGCGGCCTCGCCTCTACTACAGCTTGGTGTTGCTGCTGGCAGCCGCCATTGCGGGGGCTTTTCTGGCCCAGAACTTGCTGCTATTCTTCCTGTTCTACGAAGTTGAGCTGATCCCGCTTTATCTGCTGATTGCCATCTGGGGCGGGCCGCGGCGCACCTATGCTGCCACCAAGTTTTTGGTCTACACCGCTGTCTCTGGTATTCTGCTGCTGATTGGCTTTTTCGGCCTCAGTTGGCTGAGCGAGGTTCACAGCTTTAGTTACACCGTTCTGCAGGCCCACCCCTTGCCCCTGCTGCAGCAGCTTTTGTTGCTTGTTCCCATCCTGCTGGGGCTGGCCATCAAGATCCCCTTGGTGCCCTTCCACACCTGGCTGCCGGATGCCCACGTGGAGGCTTCCACCCCCATTTCGGTGCTCTTGGCGGGGCTCTTGCTCAAGTTGGGCACCTATGGCCTGGTGCGTTTTGGCCTACAGCTTTTGCCGGCTGCCTGGGAGCAAGCCGGGCCCTGGCTGGCCAGTTGGGCGGTGGCCAATGTGCTGTATGGATCCCTGAACGCCTTGGTGCAGCAAGATATGAAAAAGCTGGTGGCCTACAGCTCCATTGCCCATATGGGCTACATTCTCCTGGCCACGGCGGCGGCCACCCCCCTCTCCTTGGTGGGATCCCTATTCCAGATGGTGAGCCACGGCCTGATTTCCTCGCTGCTGTTTCTGCTGGTGGGTGCCGTCTACGCCAATACCGGCACGCGGGATCTCAGGTTGCTGCGGGGATTGCTCAACCCGGAGCGGGGCTTGCCGCTTATTGGCAGCTTGACGGTGTTGGGGGTGATGGCCAGCGGCGGCACGCCCGGCCTGGTGGGCTTTATTGCCGAGTTCACCCTCTTTCGGGGCAGCTTTCCCGTCTTCCCCCTGCAGACGCTGCTGTGCATGGTGGGGACAGGATTGACGGCGGCCTACTTTCTGCTAATGGTGAACCGTGTCTTTTTCGGGCGCCTCTCGGAGGTGGCCATTGCCATGCAACGACATGCCGCCGGAGAACGCCTGCCTGCTGTAGTTCTAGCAGTGCTGGTGGTGTGGCTCGGCCTCCAGCCTGCCTGGGCAACCCATTGGGTGGAGTCCACCGCCGCTCACTGGGCCAGGCCGGTGGCCCTCAATCTTGCTGAAGCAGGCAGGCCGATCACTGCTTTCGGGCCTGGGTCATCTTCGTTGTGACGATTTGGTGAGATCAACTGGGTTTTTGTTGTTGTCTCAACCGCTGCTTCTCCCATGACTGCTACCCTGGTTCCCGCTCCTTCCTGTTTCTTTCTGGCCGGCTTAGATCCTCTAGAGCAATGGCGACTGGCTCCTATTGTCCAACGCCTAGAGGCAGGGGGAGCCCTTGTGCCGGATTCCCCCAGCAACCGGCTGGAGGTGATCGGCATCCTCCATAGCTACGGCCAGGTGCTGGATGCCTACTCCCAGAATTTAATCTTCATTGCCGACCACCAATTTTTGGAGCTGTTCCCCGCTTTTAAGTACTTTAACGGCGAAATTACGCCGGGCAAATGGCTGCGCTACCTCTGGCACGATCGCATCAACTACGAGTTTGCCGAATACTGCATGAAAGCCATGCTCTGGCATGGGGGGGGCGGTCTGGATCGCTATCTGGATACTCCCGAATTTGTCGAGCGAGCCAAGGTGGCCATTCGGGCCAAGTTCCGCTTCAACCCCCTTCTGCAGGGCCTTAACTTCCTCTGCCCCGACTTTGCGCTGGAACAGGTGCGCATGCTGGCCATGTACAGCGGCCTGGGCCAGTTTTGGCGGGTGATGAGCGATCTCTTCCTGACCCTGGCCAAGCGTCACGAGAGCGAACCCCAGCTCACCCTTGCCGACGTGGTGGCCCACATCCAGCAGGGGTTGGTGGCAGCCGCCAACAAGCCCATCACCTACGCTCCCTGCATCTGGGGCCACCGCTACGAGATCATCCCCCTGTCGGCGGGGCTGACCTTCTTGCCCGACACGGCCCTGCCCTACGTGGAAGCCGTGTTTTTCCGCTCTTTCCCCTTCATGGGCACAGTCTCCTACAACGCCCAGGCGCACCAGATCCCGGTCGAGCAGGCGGACTTCGCCTATGGAGCCCTCTATGCCGATCCGCTGCCGGTGGGGAGCGCCGGGATCCCACCCACCCTCTTGATTCAGGATATGATGCGCCACCTGCCTGAGTCTTTGCGGGAGCACTACCGCCGCCAGCCGCGCGGGGAAGATGACCTCAGGGTGAAAATCTGCCTCAGCTTCCAAAAGGCCATGTTCTGCGTTACCACTGCCGCCCTGCGGGCCCTTGCCCCCTTTCCTCTGGAAACCCAGGATCCAGAGCAGCAGTCGGCTAACCGCGAGTTCCTTGCCCCTTGGCTGCAACGCCTGCTGGGATCCCGTCTGTTAAGTGTGCAAGACTAATGTTGGTTCTGTCGTTTTTCCAGGGACGCTTGGAGCGATATCTGGCTCGCCAGAAGAGCAGGGGCTGCTTTGTAACATCCTACGTCTGTAGCTCCCGCGCAGCGGTGGCTAGGGGATCCCATTTTCGGATACAATGTCTTGTCTGATTGAGGAGTAGGGTGGCGTAGCCAAGTGGTAAGGCAGAGGTCTGCAAAACCTCTATGCGCCAGTTCGAATCTGGCCGCCACCTCTTAAACCTGACCTCCCTGGCGGGACACGCATGAAAGACAAGTTGATGTTGATGATCCCCGGCCCCACTCCCGTTCCCGAGAGTGCGCTGCTGGCCATGGCGCGGGGGCCTATCGAGCACCGCAGCAAAGAGTTCACCGCCATCCTGGAAGAGGTGACGGAGGGGCTGCGTTGGCTGCACCAGACTACTTCCGATGTGTTTGTCTTTGCCTCCAGCGGCACCGGGGCCATGGAAGCCGGGATCCTCAACACCCTCAGCCCAGGGGAACGGGTTTTGGTGGGGGTCAACGGCAAGTTTGGCGAGCGCTGGGCCGAGATGTCGGAGCAATTTGGCCTGCAGTGCGAGCGGATAGAAACCCCCTGGGGCGTGCCCTATCCCGTCGAGGTCTTCCAAGAAAAGCTGGCCGCCGACCGGGAGAAGACCATCAAGGCGGTCATTCTCACCCATTCGGAAACCTCTAGCGGCGTGGCCAACGACGTGCAGGCCATTGCGGCTGCCGCCTGCGAGCATGGGGAAGCGCTGGTGATTGTGGATGCGGTCACCAGTTTGGGGGCGATGCCAGTGCCCATGGACGAGTGGGGCTTGGATGTGGTGGCCTCTGGATCCCAGAAGGGCTACATGATCCCGCCGGGGCTGGGGTTTGTGGCCGTCAGCCCGCGGGCCATGGCTGCTGCCGAGCGCTCTCGCTTTCCCAAGTACTACTGGAGCTTCAAGCTGGCCCAAAAAGCCCTACGCCAGGGCACCACTCCCTTTACCCCGGCAGTAAATCTGTTTTACGCCTTGCAAGTTACCCTGCGCCTGATGCGGGCGGAAGGGTTGGAGGCCATCTACCGTCGCCACGACCGCTTGGCCCAGGCCACCCGCGCCGGTGTCAAGGCGCTGGGGCTGAGGCTTTTGGTCAACCCAGAGTCGGCGGCCAGCCCCTCGGTAACAGCCGTGCTGGCTCCCGAAGGGATCAACGCCGACACTATCCGCAGCACCCTGAAGAAGCATTTCGACATTGCCCTTGCCGCCGGCCAAGACCACCTCAAGGGCAAGATCTTTCGCATCGGCCACCTGGGCTTTGTGAGCGACCGAGACATTCTCACCACGCTGGCTGCTCTCGAGTCAACCCTGCACACACTGGGCTACAGCGACTTCTCTCCTGGAGCAGCCCTCAAGGCTGCTGAAGAGATCTTGACCAACCCTTAGGGATCCCTGGCCACTACTGTAGTTCTCCACACCTGGCACCCCTCCTGCACCCCGGCTAGAATGGGTGGACATCCTTAACAAAACATAAAACTTCGGAGCTTAGCTTCTCTGGAGCAGCGCCTGTTGGGGAGGCAAGGGTAGCCATGCTGGTTGGTTTGCAATGGGATCCCTGTAGAGTGGCTTCTGCGGTGGAGCTGCGACGGGTGCTGCAAGGGATCGGCCCTCTTTCTTGTCCCTTGCAGTACAACTTTCATCTGCACACCTGCTGCTCCGATGGGCGCATGGATCCGGCAGACTTGGCAGAGCAGGCGCGCCGGCACGGCCTCAAGGGCCTGGCCATCACCGATCACCACACCCTGAAGGGCTACGAACAGGCCCGCGCCCACCTGGATCGCGCCGAGGATCCCATTCTGTGGCCGGGGATCGAGATTACAGCCAACCTGCTGGGCTGCGAGGTGCATATTCTCGGCTACGGGTTTGATCCTGCCGACCCTGTTTTGGATCCCTACATCCAAGGGGAGCAAGTTCCCGGCCTGGCCGCTGCTGAGGCCATCAGGGCTATTCAAGCAGCAGGCGGCCTGGCGGTGTTGGCCCATCCTTTTCGCTACGGGTTGCCTGCGGAAGAGCTGGTTCCGGCAGCCGTGGAGTTGGGCCTAGATGGCCTTGAGGTCTACTACGCCTACAAAAACCCCGAAATTTGGGCTCCTAGCCCAGAAGAGACGGCGATCGGGGAAAAGCTGGCCGAGACCTACGGACTTTTGAAAACCTGCGGCACCGACTCCCACGGCCCCAGCATCCTCAGGCGAATCTAGCTAGGCTATCCCTGATGAGAAACCCTCTAGAGACGGGGATAGAGCAACTGGCCCAGGCGGCGCAACTGCTCGGCCGTGCCCATACACAGCAATAGATCCCCCGGCTGCAGCAGGGTGTCTCCACTGGGGCCACCGATTAGCTGGCCATCTGCCCGCCGAATCGCCACCACCAAAGCGCCAGAGCGGGTTCGCAAATTGGCTTTCCCCAAGGTTTGGCCGACATAGGGGCATTCTTGGGCCGCCAGTTCGTACTCCTCCAGGTAAAAAGTGCGATCCCGACCCGACAGGATCCCATCGACAAAGTCCACCACGCGGGGGCGCAAGGCAGCCGCCGCCATCCGCTTGCCGCCTGTGATATAGGGAGAAATGGCGTGGGCAACGCCCGCTCGCTGCAGCTTTTGCAAAGCCTCTTCCGTGTTGGCGCGGGCAATGGTGCGGATGCGAGGGTTCAAGGTGCGGGCCGACAGCACCACATAGAGGTTTTCGGCATCGCTGGAGAGGGCGGCGATCAACCCCTCGGCCTGCTGCACCCGCGCCGCCAACAAGGTGGCATCCAGGGTGCTGTCCCCATGAAGAGCGACGTATCCCAGCTCTTGCGCCACCTGAATTGCCTCAGCAGATTGATCGATCACCAAAAACGGCACTCCCTCTGCCTGAAACTCTTGCGCCACCTGCCGCCCAATGCGTCCAAAACCGCAAACGATGTAGTGGTTGTTCAGCGCTTCCATCTGTTTCTTCCACTTCCGCTGCCGGATCCCTTCCTGAAAATGCCCTTGGATGAGGGCCTCCGTAAAGCGATTCACCATGAACCCAATGCTCAGAACCCCCATCAGGATCAAGGCCACCGTGAACAAACGCCCCCGCTCCCCCAGCGGCCTCACCTCCATGAAGCCCACCGAGGTCAAGGTGATAACGGTCATGTAAAAAGCTTCCACCCAAGGCCACTGCTCCACCCCGTGGTACCAGAGGGTGCCGATCAGGACAACGCCCAGCAGCGCCCCCACACCCAATCCCAGATCGCGACGGATGCCGGGATCCCTTTTGGCAGGGGGAAAAGGGTGACGAGCAGAAGCCATACGGCCCAGCCAGATCGAGTCGGGGAAAAAGTGGGAACTACAATGGGTAGGAGAAAGTTAGTTGTTGAGCAGCAGCGAGTGGAGTGCCGATGCCTGAGTACATCAAGGTGGAATATCGGATCGACAAAAACGGACAGGTTACCGAGACCGTACTGAACGGATCTGGCTCCAGTTGTACTCTAGCCACGGCAGAGCTAGAAGCAGCCCTTGGAACTGTGCAAGAACGAAAGCTGTTGCCGGAGTTTCATCAGCCAGCAGAAGCCGAGATAGAATCGCAAGTCTCTTTACCGCAAACCTGCTGACTCCGTCTCCTTGCCCCCAGTTTTCCCCTATCTACCTGCCTACTTTCGCTTCTTGCCCCCCCTGCCAGCAGCGCCGCTGGACCGCGCCGCCCCAACTGCCGACTGAAACAGCCAAACCGCCAACGGAGCAGCAACAACCAAGATGATACTGGTGGGGCCGACGCCAAAATCCGGCTCGCCAGAAGCCAGCTCGAAAATCGAGCCAACAGCAGCAATGGCGCTGAGGCAGGAAACGGCCAAGAGCAGGTAACCTTTAACGCTGGTGGTCATACAGAACTCGTTTGTGGACTATTTTTGTGGACTGTAGCTGCGCAGCAGCAAGGCAAGCCGGTCGAATGCGTGTCCATTCGCCAAAAAGCCCTCCCACTCCTGAGAGGGCTGTCTTTACATGCTAAAAGCAGGGATCCCTGGCCAGCAAGGCCAAATCAAAATGCGGATCCCTGAGGCTTCTGGGGGCTAGGGTGCCGATCTAGCCGTTTACGATGATCTTGCCGACCATTCCGGCCCCACGGTGGGGCGTGCAGTAGTAGGTGTACTCACCCGGAGGGACATCCACAAAGGCCGATTCTACTGCTTGGTTGGGAGCGGTGAGCAGGGCTTTGTGGGAGAGCTTGGCCGCCAAAGCGGCATCCCCACCGGGCACCTTGTCAAAGACGACGTTGTGGGGATAGACCTTGTTGTTCACCCACCGAACGGTATCCCCTTGGTTGATGGTCAGAGAGGGCGGATCGTAGACCAACTGGGCTTTGTCGGATCCCATCTTGACGGTGTAGGTTTCGGCAGCCGCAGGGCTGGACAAGAACGCTACAGCCACCACCCCAACCACAAGGCTGAGCAGGATGAGCTGCAAACGCTTCACCAGGTTGAAAACTAGAAACATGGATTCCTCTCAAAACGTGACAGCAGTTATCCCAAACTCTGCAGTTTAGTTGCCACTTTCCAAGTTTTGACGTACCTACCCCAACTCTAGCTTGCTTCCGCAAGCGATAGCCGGAGGACTCTTGGAGCTTCAGCGACCGTCGCTGGCAAGCCAGCCCTACACGATCTCCACATCGATCTTGGAGTCGGGCGTTCGGCTTTGCTGGCGCGCGGCGCTTTGCCCCACCGCGACTTTGGGTTGGAAAGCTGGAAACTTAGCTTTTGTTTCCAACTTTAGTTTGGCACAAAGCCGCTATGAACGGTGGGGTTTTAGACCCAGGTTCTTTGATAACTAGGCTCATCGCAAAGTAGAGCATGCCCAACCGGGGGGCAGCAACGTTACCTCCTTGACAGGGAGCGGCAGCAGACCGAACCCGTGAACAGCACAACCCTTCCACAGGTGGATGCCGCGTTGGGTCAGTTGCTTTCCCCGCCGGCGTGGGTTGGGTGCAGGTTCAACAAACGGTTGTTGGGCCGGGGACATCGTGGCCCTGGCTGGCACGGGCGGCGGCTCAAATGGTGGGATTGGGCGGGTTGGGAAGTGCCCCAAGATCTGGGGAAGGGAAACTCCAGATCCCATCTTTAGGCCCCGCAAAGAGCAAGTTTTCCAGGTTGCGCTCACGCCTACTCGAAAACCCTTGGAGATAGAGATTCTTTCTCCGTGGGATCCCTGAAAGCCCAAGGCTACTTTGCTCGATGCAATCAGTGGGGCTGCCGATGCAAAAGAAGGCCAGACCGTCATAGCCTTAAAGAGCAGGTTGTTGAATGCTGCTGGTTATATCCCTTCGATATTCTTTGCTGGCCCTCTTAAGATCATCTGAAAGCAGTCGGTTACTGAGTCCTCACCCAATCGCGAGCTTGTTGAGATGAATGTACAGCGTTCACCCATAGTTAGCTCAGCCAAGAGCCACCTTATAAAAAGCCTAGAATCGACCGAGCAGCGGCTTAACATTCAAATCTTGGCTCGCTGTATCGGCACTGCCTTGAACCTGGGCGCTCCCCTTAGGGTTGAGGTGCACTACACTCCACAAGCACATGAATAAGCTCTGAATAAGTTTTGCTCAACCCAGTTGTTTCTCTGCTTTGTTGGCTTGCTGAGGGTGGCTTGGCGAGGAAACTCAAACTGCTCGGAGTGGCCACTTGGCCGAGAAAACCGTCTGCCCAGGCAAGCATAACGCTCTAAGTTAGCTTAACATCAATGAAGTAGACAGGCTAAAACCCCTCTGCTTCAGCGAGGGGATACAGCCAACCCAAGGGGCTTTAGCCCCTAGCAAGGTCGAATTAGCAACAATGCTTGGACTAGATCCAAGCAGAGTTGGTAGGGGGCTTTTGACTGCTCCCACCCACCTTAATCCGTGGGTGACAGCTCAAAGGGCAAGCAAAGCGATGTGGCTTCAGCCTGTTGCCTAGCGTCCTTTGGGAATCCTCTCTCTTTCAAGGAGGGGAGAAGTCAAGACTGGGCTTGGCCTTACCCGGCCAACTCAGTGCCCAGGGATCCGGATCAACTTCCTTCGCGTTGCAGGCAAAACAACCATGGTAGGCATCTTCAAGCGCTTGTTTGGCTCTCGTGGCCAAGCAGATTCCCCACCCTCAACGAAAACTGTTGCCAAGCCAACCCCCAAGAAAGAGAAGAACGACAATACCTTTTTTCTCGATCCAGACGAGGCCAAAACCCTTGGCAACATCGAGTACATGCGCACCCCCAGGATTGTGAAGCACACCTTCCAGGATTTCGGCAGCAAGGAGAAGGTGGAGGTGGTGGAGCAGGTCTCCTCTCTTGGCAAAGTTAAGCTGTCTACAGAGCCAGCCAAAACTCCTGAAGCCGCTTCTGAGCAGGGATCCGCGACTTCGAGCAGCAGCGAAGCCGGCCCGCGGCGCCAGGGCGGATCAGACATGGATCTGTTCCGCAACATGGCCCGCAGCCTGAAACGAAAATAGGCGAATTCAGATTGATCCCGGTCAAAGCCAATTTGCGGCAGCGACAGGCGTGATACAACTGCTATCGAATCCACACTGAACTGGAGAAGGAGCAATGGCGATTAAGCGAGGCACCCTGGTGCGGGCCATCCGCGAGAAACTGGAGGGCAGCCTAGAAGCCCAGGCAAGCGATTCTTTGATCCCCAACTACGTTTTCGAGACCGCCGGAGAAGTGGTGGATATCAAAGATGACTACCTGCAGATTAAGTTTGGGTCTGTTCCCACTCCTACCATTTGGCTGCGGGCGGATCAGGTTCAGGAGATTGCAGGTTGAATAGAAGCAGGGAATGCTCCACACCCTGTAATGGGGTGAAGAGGGTTCAATGGCACTTTTGGCTGCTCCTACCCGTGAGCAACTTTTGCAGCGCAGGCGACTTTTGCGTCGGCAGCGGCGCAGCCAATTCTGGCAGGGATCCTGGCGCTTGACCAGTTCGATGGCCGTCTTGACGCTGCTGGTGCTGGGCCTGCGGCAGCCCTACTGGCAAATTCGTCGTCCGGAACAAATTCAGGTCGAAGGTGCCCACTGGGTCGATTCCACCTGGATCCGGGCGCAATTGCCCCTGCGGTATCCCCTCAACATTTGGCAGGTGCAGCCGGCTGTTTTGGAGAGAGCCCTGCTGGGATCCCCGGCCCGGCCTTCTCCCATCGAAAGCGTCCAGGTGCGGCGGCGGCTGCTGCCGGTGGGGGTGATCGTCCAAGTGCGGGAACGGCAACCGGTTGCACGCGCGCGATGGGGCGACCGGATGGGCTGGGTGGATCGGCAGGGCAACTGGCTGCCTCCCGATCCGTTTCGGCCCCCTGGCCCCAGCGGATCTCACTCTTCTTGGCCGGAGCTGGAGTTGCTGGGGTGGGAGAACCAGGCCCCGGAGCAATGGGCGCGGTTGCTCCAGGCCCTGCAGCAGTCGGAAATTGAGATCCAGGCAGTGGATTGGCAGTCTGGAGAGGGGATTACCCTCCATACCGAGCTGGGCAAGGTCTACCTGGGGCCGATTTCCGACCGCTTGCCTTTGCAAATTCAGACCCTTAACCAAATGCGGGATCTGCGCCGCTACTGCGAGTGTACACCCGACGACATTCTCCAGATCGACCTGACCAGCCCCAGCGTGCCCACCCTGCAGCTCACCCCTGCCGCCACCCAGGAGCGCTGGAAACACCTGCAGAGGCCCTAGCCTTGCCATGAACCCGGTGCCGGCGGTGGAGGTCAACCAATTGTGGATAGCTTATCCCGGCCATCCGCCGGTGCTGCAAGGGCTGGATCTGCGGGTCGAGGTTGGGCAGCATCTGGGGGTGATCGGCCCCAATGGCGCCGGCAAAACCACTCTGTTCCTCACCCTCTGTGGCCTGTTGCCCCTCTGCTCTGGCCAGGTGAGCTTGTTTGGCCAGCCGCTGCAGCCCGGCCAGTTTCGCCCCGAGGTGGGCTTGGTGTTTCAAGATCCCAATGACCAATTGTTTGCCCCATCGGTGGCCGAAGATGTGGCCTTTGGGCCGCGCAACCTGGGACGTTCTGAGGCGGAGATCGCGACTGCAGTTGAGGCCGCCCTGCAGATGACCGGCACCCTGCACCTGGCCGCTCGCCCACCCCATCATCTCTCCGGTGGGGAAAAGCGCATGGTCGCCATTGCCGGGATCCTGGCGATGCAACCCCGGTTGGTGCTCTACGACGAGCCAACGGCCAACCTCGATTTGCGAGCTCGGCGACGGTTGATGACCTTTTTGCAACAGGCTGCCCACACTTTTCTGCTGGCTTCCCACGATCTGGAGCTGATCCTGGCGGTGTGCGATCAGGTGATTCTCCTAGATCAAGGCCGCATCTGGGCCCAGGGATCCCCGGCCCACCTGATGAGCCAAGCCGACCTCATGGAAGCCCATGGCTTGGAAGTGCCCCCCTCGCTGCGCCGATAACGGCAAAAATTGAACAGATGTCAAGAATTATTTTTGAATTGATAACAATTTTGCCTCTCTTAATCAAAAGCTATCGCGCTAATTAAAAATATTGATTTTCGTCCAGGATTAAATGGGGATATCATTTTGTTAAGTCGGGGGATCCCTTCTCTGGGCCGTCCTCATCGATTTTGTATGATCGATTTTGTGCAAGAAAGATGGGGACTTAGCTTAGAGTTGGCAGCTTTGCCCGCCGGAGTGACAGTTGCGGTTAACGCTGATGGCTCCTACGACCTTTTCTGGCTTCAGTCTGATTGGGTCTGAGGTCGGCGGCTGGGCAGGGCCTTCCCTGTGGGGAGGTCTGTGTCGGCGGGGGTAGGTGTTCTGGGAAAAGCTGTCCATCGAGGTTTGGGCAGAGGATCTCTCAGATGAGTCCGAGGGAGAGTGCAGGATCGAACCCAATAAGCCAAATCAATTTGCAGATCGATTGGCCTTATTGCCGGGTTCGGCAACGTTCAGGAACTGAGTGTTCAAAAGTGGAGAGTTGATATGCCTATTGCAGTTGGAATGATCGAAACCCGCGGGTTCCCGGCAGTGGTGGAAGCTGCCGACGCTATGGTCAAAGCAGCCCGCGTTACCCTGGTGGGTTATGAAAAAATCGGCAGCGGTCGGGTCACCGTGATCGTGCGGGGGGATGTCTCGGAGGTGCAGGCCTCGGTGGCTGCCGGTTTGGAGTCTGCCAAGCGGGTGAGTGGCGGTGAGATTCTCTCCCACCACATCATCGCCCGGCCCCACGAGAACCTGGAGTTTGTGCTGCCCATCCGCTACACCGAGGCGGTGGAGCAGTTCCGCACCTAGTTCCTCTGAAGAGGATTCAGAAGCTGCCCCCGATCCCTAGAGTTCGCACCCCATTTTCAGCGTAAGGAGTACCTATGGCTATTGCAGTTGGAATGATCGAAACCCTGGGCTTCCCGGCAGTGGTGGAAGCTGCCGACGCCATGGTCAAAGCAGCCCGCGTTACCCTGGTGGGCTACGAAAAAATCAGCAGCGGTCGGGTCACCGTGATCGTGCGGGGGGATGTCTCTGAGGTGCAAGCTTCGGTGGCTGCCGGCATTGACTCGGTGAAGCGGGTAAACGGCGGCCAGTTGTTGTCTTGGCACATTATCGCCCGTCCTCACGAAAACCTCGAGTACGTGTTGCCCATTCGCTACACCGAGGATGTGGCCCAGTTCCGCGAAGGGGTGAATGCCATCCGTCCCTTCACCCGTCCCTGATGCGTATCGCCATTGTGCGGGGCACCGTCACCAGCACCCAAAAGGATCCCAGCCTGACGGGCGTGAAGTTTTTGTTGGTGCAGTATGTCGATCTCGAGGGTCAGCCGCAGCCCGACTATGCAGTGGCTGCCGATCCGGTGGGGGCGGGCACCGACGAGTGGGTGCTGATCAGCCAAGGCAGCGCCGCTCGCCAGCCGCAGGGAAACCAGACCCGCCCGCTGGATGCGGTGGTGATGGCGATCATCGATACCGTCAGCGTTGGCGGTCGCTCCCTCTACAACAAGCGCGATCAACGCTAGCTGGGATCCCTTAGCTCTCTTGCTGCCCTTGTCCGCCCTACTGTGTTCTAGAGGCTCACGGTTATGCCTGCTCACACCTATGCTGCACCGCCAACGCCTTGGTCTCGCCGACTGGCGGAGCCCCAGATCGATCCCACCGCCTACGTGCATTCTTTTTCCAACCTCATTGGGGATGTGCGGGTGGAAGCGGAGGTGCTGATCGCTCCGGGAACTTCCATTCGTGCTGACGAGGGATCCCCCTTCCACATTGGCGCCAGATCCAACATTCAGGATGGGGTGGTCATCCACGGTCTGGAACAGGGGCGGGTGATAGGAGAAGACGGCCAGCCCTACTCGGTTTGGATCGGCAGAAACACCTCTATTGCCCACATGGCTTTGATCCACGGGCCGGCCTACGTGGGCAACGATTGCTTTATCGGCTTCCGCTCCACGGTGTTCAATGCTCGGGTGGGGGATGGCTGCATCATCATGTTGCATTGTCTGATCCAGGATGTGGAGATCCCCCCCGGCAAGTATGTGCCTTCTGGATCCATCATCACCACGCAGGCGGAGGCCGACCGGCTGCCGGACGTCCAAGATAGCGACGCCAAGTTTGCCCAGCACGTGATCGGCATCAACCAAGCCCTGCGGGAGGGCTACCAGTGCAGCGAAAACCTCGTCTGTATCGCCCCCATTCGCAACGAACTGCAGTCGCGCGCTTCTAACTCAACGGCTACGGAGACAGCACCCATGACCCATTCCTCCCATCGCGCCAATGGCCGGAACGGCGGCGGATCGGCTCTCAAGCCGGAGGTGGTGGAGCAAATTCGCGCCCTGTTGGCCCAAGGCTATCGCGTGGGCCTGGAATATGCCGATGAGCGTCGCTTCCGCACCTCCTCCTGGCAAAGCGGCAGCCCAATTGCCAGCACCCACGAGGCGGAGGTGGTGCAATCGCTGGGGGCCATCTTGGCGGAGCACCAAGGCGAATATGTGCGCCTGCTGGGGATCGATCCCAAGGCCAAACGGCGGGTGCTGGAGCAGATCATCCAAACCCCTGCTGGGCCGGCGCTGGTCTCTGGGATCCCCGGCCGCGTCTCGGCAGCTGCTGCCCCAGGTTCTGGTACATCTGGCTTTCGCTCTGACGCAGGGCTGGAGGAGGAGATCCGGACGCTCTTGGCGCAGGGGTATCGCGTCGGCCTGGAGGTGGCCGATGTCCGCCGCTACCGCACCTCTTCCTGGCAGACTTTGGGCAATTGGAGCGGCTCGGCCCAAGAGATCCTGGCCGCTGTACAGGCGGCCCTGGCCGAACATAGGGGAGAGTATGTGCGCCTGCTGGGGATCGATCCCAAGGCCAAACAGCGGGTGCTGGAGAAGGTGATTCAAACCCCGCAAGGCCAGGTGAGCGGCAGTCCTGCAGGCGGGGGCGCGATGACAGATACAGTTCCTACGGCAGGTGGCAGTGCTGGCCTGGATCTGGAGGTGCAGGAGGAGGTGCACCGGCTGCTGGCCCAGGGCTATCGCATCGGCTACGAGTATGCCGACGAGCGTCGCTTCAAAACCTCTTCCTGGCAGAGCGGGCCGGCCATTCGTGCCACCCGCGGGCCGGAGGTGTTGGCCAAGCTGACGGCTGCCCTGGCCGAACATAGGGGAGAGTATGTGCGCCTGCTGGGGATCGATCCCAAGGCCAAACGGCGGGTCTACGAGCGCATCATCCAAACCCCTGGCGGCAGGTCGGCGACGGCTTCCGCCCCCGCAACTCAAGGATCCGCTGCTCCCGGTGCTTCTTTTTCTCCCACCCCTGGCACCCGCCTCAGCAGCGAAGTGGTGGCTCAGGTGCAGCAATTGCTCAGCCAAGGCTACCGCATCGGCACCGAACATGCGGACAAGCGCCGTTTTCGCACGTCTTCTTGGCAAAGCTGCAGCCCCATCGAGGCCACCCAGGTGCCCCAGGTGGTGGCGGCTCTGGAAGCCTGCCTGGAGGAACATCGCGGCGAATACGTTCGCCTGCTGGGGATCGATCCCAAGGCCAAACGGCGGGTGCTGGAGCAGATCATCCAAACTCCTTGAGGGATCTCCATTTTTCTTGACCTCTGTTGGCTCAAGCCCAACCCCCCAGCGATGAGGAGCACCTTGGCCTCGACTTTGCCCGACTCCATGACGCTCCGCGCCTTGCCCGGCCAGAACGACGAAACTCGCTATCTTGTCAGTGGTGAGGTGCAGGTGGAGGCGGGGGCAGGCATTGGGGCAGGGGTGCTGCTGCGGGCCAACCCCGGCTGTCGGATCCAGATTGGGCGAGGCGTCTGTATCGGCATGGGATCTGTTCTGCACGCCTGTGGGGGATCCCTCATCGTGGAGGCGGGAGCAACCTTGGGAATGGGGGTGCTGGTGATCGGGCAGGGCACCATCGGCAAAAATGCCTGCATTGGCTCGGAAACCACGCTGCTCAATTGTTCGGTGCTCAGCCAAGCGGTGATCCCTCCCGGCTCCCTGCTTGGGGATCCCACCTATGGTTTCGCTCTCCAGGACGGCAAGCCCACCCAGGCAGAGCCCTCGCCAGCAACAGGGGAAATGGCTCCAGCAACGCGGCCTGAGCCGGTTCCTCCCAGTTCTCCGGTGGCCAACGTCGAAAAGCAAACCCAAGAAAAATCCGGCTCCCCCAAGACCAAGACGCGCAAGCTCAACGGGATCCCCGGCCATTCGGAATTGGATCGCCTCTTGGGCAAGATCTATCCCTATCGGCAGGTGCTTTCCTCTGGGGATGGCCGGCTCTGACGGCTAAACTGGCATGAGTGGTTAGGAGGCCGATGTCAACCTCTCTGGGCCTGATTCAGACGCGCAGCTTTCCGGTCATTGTGCGCATTGCCGACGCCATGACCAAATCGGCAGGCGTGACCCTGATCGGCTTCGAGAAGATCTCAGGAGGCTACTGTACGGCGATTGTGCGGGGGGGAATTGCCGACGTGCGCATTGCCATTGAGGAGGGAATTGAGCTGGCCCGCCAGTTCGAGCAAGAGGAGATCTCCAGTTTGGTGATCCCGCGCCCTCTGCCCAACTTAGAAGCGGTGCTGCCGATTAGCAGCAAGCTGTCTCAACTGGCCCAAAACCGCGGCTACAGCCGCCTCAGCAACTTGGCCGTGGGCCTGTTGGAAACCCGCGGCTTCCCGGCCATGGTGGGGGCTGCCGACACGATGCTGAAAACG
Organism: Synechococcus sp. H55.11; assembly: GCF_047462475.1. NCBI lineage: Bacteria > Bacillati > Cyanobacteriota > Cyanophyceae > Synechococcales > Synechococcaceae > Synechococcus > Synechococcus sp. H55.11. Next base: position 14,808 of record NZ_JANSJI010000026.1, on the reverse strand, counting down.
GCGGATGTCCAGTTGGCGGCCTACGAGACCATTGGAGACGGCCTCTGTACGGCCATCATTCGAGGCACGGTGGCCAACGTGGCCATTGCCATCGATGCGGGTATGTACGAGGCGGAACGTATCGGCGAGCTGAACGCGGTGGCCGTGATCCCGCGCCCCCTCGACGAGTTGGAGCAGGCGCTGCCGGTGGCCAGTTGTTTTGTGGCCCAGCCCGTTACCCTGCCGGTAACCCTTCCTCAAGTTCAGGAACAGGAAGTGCGGCGCAGCGATGCGGCTGTGGAGCGGATCCCGGTTTACCTGGAGCCGCCTGAAACTCCCTAGCCCCGCCGACCGATCCATCCTCACCCAAGAAAGCCGAGCAAGGCAGAGGGGAAAAGTGCTAGGCTAATCAAAGACCTGGGTCCGTGCAGCTCCGACGCCCAAACCGTGTCAGGATCGGAAGATAGCAGCACCACGGGATGCTCAGAGCAGGCGCGTCAACCCGGGTCGCCCCTTGCTTCTCCATGTTTCTTTCTGCTGGGTCATTCTCGGTCAAGCTTTTCTTCCTTTTGTCCTGGCAGCCCACCACGCTATGTCCGAGACAGATAATCCCCTCGCCAATTGGGCACAGAAGGCTTTCTACTTCGGCATGGGTTTGGCCGCTGTGGCGGCAGACAACGCCGCAAAGGTGGCCGGCAAGGCGGGTAGCCGTCTGCTGGAGCTGCGCAAGCAGGCACAAGCTTTGGTGGACGAACTGGTGGAGCGGGGGGCGATGACTGCTGAAGAGGCGCGGGCCTACATGGATGCCATTGCTGCCAATGCCAATCGCAAGGGGGAGGAAAGGCAAACTGCCGGCCCCCGCAGGATTAACATCGATGACATCAGCGATGCCGAGGTGGCGGCAAGCACTGCCATCGAACTTTCGGAAGCAGCCCGTCTGCGCCAGAAAATTGCCGAATTGCAGGCAGAACTAGACCGCATCAAGAAGGAAGCCAGAAACTCCTGAGTTCGCCATCCCGACTTTGCTAGTGAGGCCAACCGGAGGGAGCAGCCTGGAGGATCCCATCTTGCGAGAGAAAGCGAGAGCTGAGAAAGGGGCGCAGCGCCTGGGGAATGCGAATCGAGCCATCCGGCTGTTGGTGATTTTCCAACAGGGCAGCTAGGGAGCGCCCCACCGCCAAGCCGGAGCCGTTCAGAGTGTGGACGAAGTAGGTGCCTTTTTGCCCGGCCTCTTTGTAGCGCAGGTTGGCGCGGCGCGCCTGAAAGTCCCAGCAGTTGGAGCAACTGGAGATCTCGCGGTACTGATTTTGGGAGGGGAACCACACCTCCAGATCAAAACATCGGGCCGCTGAAAATCCCAGATCGCCGGTACACAGCTCCACCACCCGGTAGGGCAGTTCCAACATCTGCAAGATGGCCTCGGCATCTTGCACCAGCTTTTCGTGTTCGGCTTCCGATTGATCTGGGCGAGTGACCTTGACCAACTCCACTTTTTGAAACTGGTGCAGCCGGATCAGGCCCTTGGTGTCGCGGCCATAGCTGCCGGCCTCGCGGCGAAAACAAGGGGTGTAAGCACAGAAGTAGAGAGGGAGGGCTTCCGCAGGGATCACCTCATCCCGGTACAGGTTGGTGAGGGGTACCTCCGCCGTCGGGATCAGCCACAAGTCATCGTCGGCGCAGCGAAAGCTCTCCTCGGCAAACTTGGGCAACTGCCCCGTCCCCTGCAAAGCGGCGCTGTTGACCAACAAGGGCGGGATCACCTCGGTGTAGCCGGCGGCAAGGTGGCGCTCCAGCATCATGGCGATCAAGGCCCGCTCCAGAGCCGCCCCCGCCCCCACCATGGCTACAAAGCGACTCTGGGCCACCTTGACGGCGCGGCCAATCTCCAAGAGACCCAGGTTCTCGGCAATTTCGTCGTGGGGAAGGACGGGATGGGCGGGTTTCAGCTCATCTCCCCAGCGGCGCACCTCCACGTTGTCGGCCTCATCTCGGCCCACCGGCACGCTGGGCAGGGGCAGGTTGGGCAGGGTGAGCAGCCGGGCGCGCATCTCCTCCTCCAGCTCCCGTTCTTGCTGCTCCAGTTGGGCGATCTCGGCCTTGAGATCTGCCCCCTGCTGCCGCAGAGCCGCCACTGCGGAACCTTGGGGATCCGCTCCCTGACGGATGAGCTCGCCGACTTTCTTGCCGAGGCTGTTGCTTTCTGCCTGCAAGGATCCGCGGCGAGTCTCCAACTGGCGCCGCTCCCGATCCAACTGTAGGATCCCGTCCAGATCGACCGTCGCCCCGCGCTTGTCCAGGGCTTGGCGTACCTGTTCTGGGCGATCCCGCAGCAGCTTCAGATCCAGCACAGAGATTGCCTACCCTCGGCTCCAGATACCCAACCTATTTCTTCAGCCAGCTGAACATGGCCCGCAGCTCCTTGCCCACCTGCTCGAGGGGGTGTTCCGCCTCGCGGCGGCGCATCGCCGTAAACCCTGGCTTGCCGGCCTGGTTTTCCAAGACAAACTCGCGGGCAAATTGACCGCTTTGGATCTCGGCGAGGATCCGTTTCATTTCGGCGCGGGTTTGCTCCGTGATGATGCGGGGGCCACGGGTGTAGTCGCCGTACTCTGCCGTGTTGGAGATGCTGTGGCGCATCTTTTCCAGGCCACCTTCGACGATGAGATCCACGATTAGCTTAACTTCGTGCAGGCACTCGAAGTAGGCCAGTTCCGGTTGGTAGCCCGCTTCCACCAGGGTCTCAAACCCCGCCTTGATCAGAGCCGTGAGGCCGCCACAGAGCACCACCTGCTCCCCAAAGAGATCCGTTTCCGTCTCTTCCCGAAAGCTGGTCTCCAAAATACCGGCCCGCGTGCCGCCGATCCCTTTGGCGTAGGCCATGGCCCGCTCCCGCGCCATCCCGGAGGCATCCTGATGGACGGCAAACAGGCAGGGCACCCCTTGACCTTCTTGGTAGGTGCGCCGCACCAAGTGTCCAGGGCCTTTGGGGGCGACCATGATGACATCCACATCTGCCGGCGGCTGGATCTGCCCAAAGTGGATGTTGAAGCCGTGGGCAAAGAGGAGCACGTTCCCCGGCTGCAAATGCGGGCGGATCTCGCTCTGGAAAACGGCCTTTTGCACCTCATCGGGCAGCAGGATCATCACCCAGTCGGCGGCAGCCGCAGCATCTGCTACGGTCTTGACCGTCAACCCGTCCTGCTCCGCTTTGGGCCAAGAGGGGCTGCCGGGATAGAGGCCGACGAGGACGTTGACACCACTGTCGCGCAGGTTGAGGGCGTGGGCATGGCCTTGGCTGCCATAGCCGATGATGGCAACGGTTTTGTCGGCCAGAAGCTCCAGGTTGGCGTCGGGGTCGTAGTAGAGGCGAGCCATGGTCGAGCAGGGGTACTGGGTGTCTTGTGAGCAGGTGCTTGACTAGGATAGCAGGAACCAAGGGATCCCTGAACACTCCAGTTGCCCAGATCAGACTCCGTGATGAACGGTTTTCACCCACCTCAGGCGCTTGGGCTGCACACACATGCGAGCGGTTGTGGCGATCATCACCGGCAGCCAGTGGAGCATGTAGACCAAGCCAAGGGCAGTGTGCCACCAAAGCTGCCGTCCGCGCAAGCCTTCCACGTGACGCAGCCCCCGGTAAAAGGCCACCGTCAGGCAGCCCATCACCAGGGCGTTCAAAGGCAGCAGCACAGAAGAGTGGCCTGTCAACAGCACCCAGAGGGTATCGGGAACCAAGGCCATCGGCAGCAGATACTGAGAAATAAAAAAGGCCCAGAGATCCACCGTTTTGGCCATGCCCATGCGGCGACCGAGGATCCCCGGCCAGTAGTCGAGATAGCGCTGATAGCCTCCTTCCGCCCAGCGGCAGCGCTGATGCCAGAGACTTTTCCAGGAGGTGACTCCTTCTTCAACAATGGCCGGCTCCGTCAAGAAGGCAATATCTACGCCCGCCAGGTGCAGCTTAAAGGTGAGATCCAGATCATCGGTGAGTGTGGCCTCGTTCCAACCACCGCACTTTTCCAAGACATCTCGCCGCACCAATTGGCCGTTGCCGCGTAGCTCGCCAATACCTCTTACGGCCACCCGCTGCTGCTGCAAGTAGGCATCGGAGGCCATTTCCGCCACCTGGCCCAGCGTCCAGAAGTTGACGTTGGGGTTGCCCAGGGCCTTGCGCACCTGAACGGCGCCCACTGCCCGTCTGCTGAAACGGCTGCGCAAGCGGGATGGAGTCCTTCCCACTTGAACAAACAAGGGCAGAGTGCGGACAAGAAAATCGGAGGGCACCACAGCATCGGCATCGCAGACCAGGATGATCTCTCCTTGGGTCAGGGGCAATACCTCGTTGAGGGCACCAGATTTGCCTCCTCCTTGCCCCGGCTGCCGCCGGTAGACCCGTAGGTGCGGGATCTGCTTCTGGGCTTCCCGCAGAACGTCAGGGGTGGCATCGCTGCTGTTGTCGTCGATGGCCCACAGCTCCAGATGGCTGGTGGGGTAGCGGAGCTGGGTCAAGCTGTGCAACAGCCGCGGGAGCACTGCGCTTTCGTTTTTGGCCGGGATCAAAACGGCCACGCGGGGCAGGGCCAGCCCACTCAACTCCGCATCCGGCTGCCTCGGTGGGACGGAGCCCTTATCCGTTGATCCAGGATCCCGGCAGGTCACGTCGCCAGAAGGAAGTCGCAGGGGGGGCGGGGAGGCTGCCGGCTGCAGACGAAATAACCGACTGATGTGGATCACCATGAACGTGGCCAACCCCATGGTGATCCAGCGAGCTGTCGGCAGCACATGCATTAGGCTGACGACTCCCCACACCATGGCCAGAACCAGCAGAGCCTTGAGGCGGCGGCGTTGGGCCGAGGTCAGCAGCCAGTCGGGAAGATGCAGATCCTCAAGGGGCTCCGGCTCTGACCAGACGAACTCAGACACAGGAATCCTCCCACGGGCGCCAATGTTAACCACCCCCGCCAACCTATCGGGACTTTATTCCGAAGGCTGTTAAGAGGCTGTTACTTATTGTCACCTATTGTGCCGGCGAAACAGAGTTCTTGAGTTTCTGCAGGCGAGAAAAGTTGGGGATCCCTAGCTCCGGTTCTCCGGCAAGAGGCGAGGAGCCTAGGGGTTGCCGCGAATCTCCTTGATCACCCCATCTTCCAGGAGGATCTCGACCTGCATTTTCTGGATCAGGTTGTCTCCTTTTTGGACGCGGAAGAAGCTCTCCACGTTGCCCTGCAGCACTTCTTGGTTGAGCTCCAGGGTGGTCAGTTGGTTGATCTGTTGCAACAGTTGATTTTTCTGATCCAAGAGCCGGATCTTCTGCTCATTCACGCGGCTTTTCACCGCTTCCACCTGTTGGAGGACTTGGGGGCTGTTGGGGTTAGAGCTCTGTTTTTCCAGTTCGGCAATGGCCCGCTTGCCCTGAAACTCCAGTTGTTGCATCTGAGCATCGGTGGCTTCGATCTGCCGCTCCAATTGCTCCTGCATTTCCTTTTTCCAAAGGGGGGTGACCACCACCTTGATGGGGATGTTGCGCTTAAGCAGTAGCTGAGTGCCGTTGCTGACGTTGTTTTCTTCCATAGAACCTATCCAGGCAGACGACCAACCAAACTGGGATTGTAGAAATCTCCCCTAAAAGCTCTGGGTTTGGGGAAGAGGAGCTCAACAGAACGAATTTTCCCCCGCCGAGCCGGAGAATCCATCTATTTATCCTACTGGCTGGGATCCCCGCAGTAAAGTCTCGGCTGGGGGGAAATGGCGGTTTTGGTTAAGGATCTTGAAGGCCGCTGCCCTGCGGCGGCGCAGATTCGGCTAGCGTGAAAGACGGTGTTCTCGGATTTTGCAGCAGCCATGAGCGAACTGGCCTCAACTCCCTGGCAACCCTCGGCTGGGGCTGCCCGGCCGGTGCGGATCGCCTCCCGCAAAAGCGAGCTGGCCTTGGCCCAGACCCACTGGGTCATGGAGCAGTTGCAGGCCCACCATCCGGGGTTGCCCCTAGAGCTGCACACCCTTTCCACCCAGGGAGACATCATCCTGGATGTGGCGCTGGCCAAAATCGGCGATAAGGGCCTATTTACCAAGGAGTTGGAGGTTAGCCTGCTCAACGGCAGCAGCGACCTGGCGGTGCACAGCCTCAAGGATTTGCCCACCCGCTTGCCAGAAGGCTTGGTGTTGGGGGCCATCACCCGGCGGGAGGATCCTCTGGACGCTTTGGTGGTGCGGGAGGAGCTGCGCGGCTACCACCTGGCCACCCTACCAGCAGGGACGGTGATCGGCACTTCCTCTTTGCGGCGACTGGCCCAACTGCGCCACGCCTTTCCCCACCTGCAGTTTAAGGACGTGCGGGGCAACCTCAACACTCGCTTGGCCAAGCTGGATCGGGGGGAGTACGACGGCCTGATCTTGGCGGTGGCCGGGCTAAAGCGCCTGGGCCAAGCACAGCGGATCCACGAGGTGCTAGATCCCAGCGTGTCCTTGTACGCCGTTGGCCAGGGATCCCTCGGCATCGAGTGCCGGCAGGGGGACGAGCGGATCCTGGAGCTCATTCAACCCTTGGCCGATGGGGAGGCCACAGCCCGCTGTTTGGCCGAGCGAGCTTTCTTGCGGGCGCTGGAGGGAGGGTGTCAGGTGCCCATCGGCGTCCACAGCCAAGTCCAGGGGGAAGAGCTGCACCTAACCGGCATGGTGGCCGACCTAGAGGGGCGACGGCTGATCCGCGATACCCAAACGGGATCCACTGCCGCTCCGGAAGCGGTGGGAATCTCCCTGGCGGAAAAGCTGAAGCAACAGGGGGCCGACGAAATCCTGCAGGCCATTTTTGCCCAGGCTCGCCGCTAGACTGCCTGGTTTTCAGGGTCGCGGAGCCGGCGGTAGGGATCGGTTTAGCCGCTGCTCAACCTTCAGCCCCACCCAGATCACGCCGATCCCGCAGGCCACCAACACCGCCGACTTGGCCAAGAGGCCGGTCTCGTACTCGAAAAAGCGGGTCAGCACCACCAGGGTTAGGCCCAATAGCCCCTGCCAGAAGCGCCCCCGCAGCCCCTGCTGCAACCCTTCCCAGCAGAGGATCGCCGACAATCCCACCAGCAGCAGGGTCAGGATCCAGGGGGCCAAGAAGGCCAGGGCCACTCTTGAGGTCAAGTTCCTAGAAACAGCATTGCTGATCACCAGCAAAAGGGCCAGGGTAATCAGGGAGAGGAAAACGACGGCATCCTTGAGCCAGGCGGAAATGGGCTGGGATCTCTTGGCCTGCCACCCCTGCCACCAGCCCCAGCCGGCCAGTAGCAGCAACCCTGCCGCCGACAAGCTTGCCCAGGGATCCACAGCTTGGAACAGAGGTGAGGGGTCGGGATCCCAGTCCCAGGGGTCACGGAAGCTCCAGACGTAGAGCAAGAAACCCAGCCCCAGCAAAGCCAGGCCCTCCGCCGTCGGGATCAGATCCAAGCCTTGCTCCTGCTCGCCATCCTGGCCATTTTCTCCGGTCAAAATCCGGCTTAGCCGGTAACCATGGCGTTGGTGCCAAAAGCCCAGCCCCCAGACAACGGCAAGGCCAAGCAGCAGCCAGAGGGTCAAGCCTTCTCCAGAGCTGTCCCAGCGCTCTGCCAACCTTTGTAGCGCCAGGCCGAAGTCCACCAAAGCCAGGGCAAAGATCCAGCGGGAGCGGCACCCGTAGGCAAGGGGCAGCAAGAGACCAAGGGCCAGCCAGGGGTAGAGAGGGTCGAGAGCAGTGCCCCCTTCCCAGACGGCAGTCACCCCCGCCAGGGCGAACAAAAGGCAGGCCAAGACGCCACTGGGGGTGTGGAACAAGCTGTAGGCCACGGCCAAGCTGCCCAGCCCCCAGCCCAAGAACAAGCCCGCCAGGGATCCCCCCATTTGGAACCACTGGGCCATCAGAGCAATGGCGGCTCCCAGGGCCAGCTCCCCGGCAATCAATAGGGCGCTGCCCAAGCGCGGGGATCCCTGCTGCCAGAGCCGCAAGCCGGCCACCTGCAGTCCCACCGTGAGGGCCAGGGATCCCAAGGCTCTGGCCGAGCGGGGAATGGCGTCCCAGTTGGCAGCCACGAAGGAGATCACCCCCAAGCCCACCAGCACGGCGCCCAACAGCAGCAGCAACAGGGTAAAGCGGCTGGCGGCTGTTCGCGGCAAGCTATCGAGTTGGTAGTACTCCCACAGGCGATCCCGCTGCGCCGGCTGAATCAGCCCCTGCTCCACCCAGGTGTCCAACAGGTCGGCCAATTGGCGGCGGAAGCGGTCGTCGGGGCCAGAGGAGCGGGGAGAAGTCATGGCACCCTCACCCCCTGCCCCTCTCCCAGCCCTCACCCCCGGCCCCTCTCCCAGAGGGAGAGGGGAGATTGGGATCGGTAGCCTGGAGCACTCGCTGCAGCACCTCTTGGTAGCCGGCTGCCGGATCGCCGAGATCAAAGCGAAAGAGGTCTTTATCCAGCACCCGCGGCTCAGTCCCTTCTAGATCCCACAGGCGGCAGGTGTCGGGGCTGATCTCGTCCGCCAGCCAGATCTCCCCTTGCTCGTCCAGGCCAAACTCCAGCTTAAAGTCCACCAGCTCCAGCCGGCAGCGCCGCCAGAAGTGGCGAAGGTGAGTGTTGACCGCCAAGGCCAGGGATCCCAGCTTCTCCACTTGCTCTGGCGTGGCCAGGTGCAACAGGCGGATGTGGTCGGGGGTTACCAAGGGATCCCCCAAGGCGTCGTTTTTGTAGTAAAACTCCACCAGCGGCGGCTCGATGGGCAGGCCCTGCTCCAGGCCTAGGCGCCGGCAGAGGCTGCCGGCCGTGCGGTTGCGCACCACCACTTCCAAGGGCAGGATCCGCAGGGCGCGCACCTGCATCTCTCGGGGGCCGGTCTGGGCCAAAAAGTGGTTGCGGATGCCCTGCTGCGCCAGGTAGGCAAACACCCGGCTGGAGACGGTGCAGTTGACCTCCCCTTTGCCGGCGATGGATCCCCGCTTTTGGGCGTTGAAGGCCGTGGCGTCGTCTTTGTATTGGCAGAGGTAAACCTGGGGATCGGCGGTGCGGTAGACCCGCTTGGCCTTGCCCTCGTAGAGGAGCTCTGGGGACGTGGGCGAGGATGGCATGGGCAACCCCTAATAGCCGGTCAGCCGTCCGCGGATCCCTTGCCAAAGGGTAATGGCGAGGATGCGCAGATCCAGCCACAGAGACCAGTTTTGCACATAGTAGAGATCATACTGGGTGCGGCGGGCAATGCTGGTGTCTCCCCGCAGGCCGTGGATCTGAGCCCAGCCGGTGAGGCCACTTTTCACCAAATGCCGATCCGGATACTTGGGGATCTCCTGGCTAAATTGCTCCACGAAGTAGGGCCGCTCCGGGCGGGGGCCCACCAGGCTCATTTCCCCCTTCAAGACGTTCCAAAGCTGGGGCAGCTCGTCCAGGTTGGTGCGGCGCAAAAAGGCTCCTATCTTGGTTCGGCGCGGATCCCCGGGGCGCGTCCAGCCCGGCTGGCCGGCTGCCTCGGCATCCACCCGCATGGTGCGGAACTTGGCAATCCAAAAGCGGCGCCCATCCAAGCTCACCCGCTCCTGCCAATACAAGATGGGGCCGGGGCTGCTGCAGGCCACCAGCAGGGCGATGACCAAAAATAAGGGGCTGAGCAACACCAGGCCCAGGGAGGCCCCTAGGATGTCTACCGCTCGCTTGAGGAAACGGTTGTGGGCGTAGCGCAGAGGGGGCTGGCGCAGCGTCAGCAGCGGGATCCCGTCCAGGGACTGGAGGCTGAAGTTCACCGTCAAAAAACCGAGGATATCTGGCACCAGCCGCACCTGCACCGACAGGGCCTGCAAGCTGAGCAACAGAGGTGCATTGGCCAGCTCCGGCTGCCCAAACCACACCTCTTCGATCTCGGGGTGAGCCTGCACATAGGCCACCAGGTGGCTGGGCTCCAGCCGCTCCAGCTTCTGCAAAGGCTCTGGTTCTGGCGCCGAGGGATCCCCGGCCACGGCCCAAGCCTTAATCTCAAACCCCAAGGCTGGGCAGCGCTCCAGCCGCTCCAGCACCTCAGCCAAGAGCAGGCCGGATCCCACCCAGATGACCCGTCGCCGCCCCTGGCCGTGGGCATACAGCCAACCCATGCCCAGCCGCAGCAGCGCCCGCATCCCCGTCAAGCCGAGCAGGGCCAGCAGGCTGGCATAGCCCACCACCAAGCGCGACAGCGAGACGGAGCGCACGAAAAAGGCCCCCGCCAACACCAAGCCAAAGGTCACCCCCAGCCCCAGCAGCAAACTGGCCCATTCCTCAAAGCGAGATAGGCGCTTCGATTCGCCGTATCCTCCCAAGCCGGCCTGAACGCCCCAATAGCTAAGGGCAGTCAGCAACCCCAGGCCAGCATAAACATCCCAGGGCAAAAGCTGGTGGGGGCGCAAGCTGCGCAGCCAGTAGCCTGCCCCAAAAGCCAGCCAAATACAGAGCCCATCCCCCAAACAAGCCAAGGGCACCCATAGGCGATGCGGATCCAAGCTCAGGGTGTAGCCGCGAAAGAAACCCGTCCCGCCAGCGCGATTGGCCAAGAGCTATCTCCTCCAGCAGTTAAGACTGGAAACAATCCTACAGAAAAGGTTATCCATTTGAGGATGCAAGGACTCCGTCTCGCTAGCGCGAACGGCAAAATCGATGTTGACTGAAAAAACTGGTAATAACGGCGAGAAGTTGAGGATTAAGAGGCTCAGTTTCTCAGAGGAGCAATTTTCTTAAGGCTGGCTACCGCCAATAAAGACAGGCCAAAGGGTAGGGAGAACTTAGAAATTAAATAGGCTTCCGCAGCAAAAATCTCGGTTAAAAGCCAATTGATCCAAGGCGAGGGCATGTTTAGATCCTGCTTCTCCTTGAGGCGAAGGCTCTTTTGGGCTAGGCGGATCCCTGCTGCTAATGGAAAGAGAAAGCTGTTGAAAAAGGTAAAGGTATGAATTTGCAGGCCGGCACTCTTGAGTAAAGAGAGAAGTTGTGCTGCTGTGTAGCGTCTCTTGTGGTGATTGAGCTCGTCATGGGCGCTCCACAGCCAGGGGTAGGCCGGTACCGTGATCACCATGTAGCCGGATGGCTTTAACCTCTGGATGAGAGCTTCCAGAGCTGCTTTGTCTTCCTCCAAATGTTCTAAAACGTCCAGTAGGGCAATAAGGTCAAATTGCTGGGAACCAAAAGGGATCCGATGCGGCAATTCACCTTCTTCCACAATCCCGATGCCGCGGGCCCGGGCCAAAGGCAATGCTATTTCGCTTCTTTCCATGGCCCAGACTTGGCCAAATTGAGACAACATTTCTAGGTTGCCGCCACTGCCACAGCCGGCTTCCAAGATACAAGCCGCGGGCGGAAGAGGGATCCCGGCAATAACCTGCCTGAGAATGCGGCGGCGGCCCACAAACCACCAATGTCGATTCTCTAGGCCTGCCATTTGTTCATAAGCTTTGGGATCCATACAATAGTCGTTCCAAATATTGGGAAACAGCTTGTTAGTTGATCCCTTGCTCCCCTCTCCCACGAGGGGAGAGGGGTTGGGGGTGAGGGTCGAAAGATGACCTTATCCTATACTTTTCCGGTGTTAGAGAACTCCGTCCCGCTTACGCGATTTAGGTTTCAAGGAGAAAGCCTGGCCTTGCCCCAGCGATTTTTGCGGTACCAGGCGGCCACGTGGGGGCACCAGGCCTCAAAGTGGGGCCAAATCAGTTCACACAGATACTGAATTTCTCGCTGGGCATCTTCTTTAGCTCGTAAATCCAGAAAATGCATCAAGCTGCGGCAATTAAAAGAGACTACAAAATGTTGGCGGATCCCGTAGCCGATGATGTTACGAGCATCTTCATAAGGCAATCCGCACTCTTCGACCAGGCGATAATAGGCAATGGCCTGACTGCGATACTGCTCAAGAATGATGTTCAGGGCCTCGGGAGAGATGGGCTTGAAGCCTTGGCGGGTTTTGGCCTTGCCTTCTTTGACGCTGGCAGGAACGTAAAACAGAGTTTCCAACTCTTGCAAAGATAACGAGGGCTCCGCGCCGGTTTTGTCGGCAAGAGCAGCGGTTTCGTTGGTGCTCCGAGGCGCAGACAAGAGTCTTTTGCCCAAATCGGCAATTTGCCGGCCTGTATATCGAAAAGATTGAACGTCGAAAGAAACTCCCACTCGATGAGTACGGGCCTGTTGCATGACAGCATGGGGAAAATAGCCCACCCCAAACGTGATCTGAGGGTGCTCAAGAGGCCCATAGTGGCCACGATTGCCCTCCAGCAGATGCCGCACCACGGCCTCTCCATACTTTTCCGGGATCCGGCCCTCTGGGGTAACAAAATCGGGGCTGTAATCTTGGTGCATCGCCTGCCAGATCACCCGTTCGGGATCTGGAGTTTGGCTAAGCACCACCACTTGAAATAAGGCATCCACTGTCAGAAAGCCGTACCCTTTCCCCAAAGTATAGAGGGAAGACACCTAGAGAAGGCGGCGGGCCCGCGTCTCCTCTGCCAGCACCATGTTCAAGCCCGGATTGCTGCGCATCAGCCCCGCCACGTAAAGGGTATAGACTTTCCCCGCCTCTAACTGGAGGTCAAACCGTTGCAAGGGAATGCTCCGGCTGGGAGCCGACTGCACACCTGGCGCGGGGGCTGAAGGAGCTATGGCCACCTGAATTTGGGTAAAGCCGGGGCGCATGGCTTGAAAGGTGGATACTTGTCCGAAGGCCAACTGGGGCAGCAGCACCCGCCCTTGCTCCCCTTGCCATTGCAGGGCCGGCGCATCAGGGGCGGCGTGGACAAACCGCACCAGGGCTTGATCAAACGGCGGATGGATGTTGTCTTCCAATACCAGGGCTGTCATGCGATTTGGCTCGTTGGCAGCCACCACCGAGAACACTCCCCCGCCCCTGAGGTTAGCCACAGTTCTGGCCGCAACCGTTCGCGCTAGCGGAACGGAGTCCTGAGAACTTGCGGGCTGGCCGGGGTTCTCAGGTGTTGAAAACAAAACAATGTCGTACTCGCCCGCCGGCATGCGCACGTACTCGCTCACCGCGCCGTAGGCTATGCTCCGAGCAGCCCTTACCCCTCCCACTTCCAAGTCGATCCGAGGGGCATTGGGGGCCACATGCACCAAGCGCACCTGGACCTCAGAAACTCCCGCAGATGCCGAAGGCATCGGGATGGCACAGCCGGACAAAAGCCCCGGCATTAAAGCCCCACCCACCACGCAGAGGACTGCGCTCACCCACTGTCGCACCATAGTTTATGCTCACTCCCACTCCTCACACCCAACGCTCAGTAGGGATCGAGCAGAAGGGCCCTCTCGCTCCCCAAAAGTTCGGTTCGGCGCAAGGGATCCCCTCCACTGACGCCAAAGAACCTGCTCTTGTCTTACCCCAGTTTTGCGCCTGATGCCATAGAGCCGGGCAGGATTTGCCGGCCCCCCTAAATCAAAGGGATCCCGGCGACAGGATCAAGAAGAACTGGGCGAGAAGAGCGGCGGCTGAACAAGCGGAAATAGGTGCTGACGGCCAACTCTTTCAGCGGGAAAAGCAGGTAGGTGAGGGGGTTGATGGTAACGATGATGTTGCGGCAATCGCGTTTGGCCTGGGCCAGGATCTGGGCGGCCACCCAATCTCCCGACATAACTCCAATGGGATTGAGCTGGCTCTTGAAGGGACCGAGGATGAGTTTGCGCACCACGCAGGGAGCGTCCAGGCGGCGCAGGGTAACCAAATCTCCTAGGGCCCGCTTGGAGAGCTCGTAGAGGGGGCTGAAGGCAGGGCTGACCTCGGCTTCTGAGGTGTTCACCCAAACCTCTTTGGTGGCCATCTCTGGGTTGTTGCGAACTGTCTGGAAGAACAGCTCCATCAGCCGCCAAGCCGAGAAAGTGTTGACGGCGTAGGACTGGCGGACAGACTCGGGATCCCGCTCCCCATGCACGTTGAGGCCGTGGTTGATCACCAAGATATCGACCCGCTCCAGGAGTTCGGCCAGGGATCCCTCCTGCCCCACCTGCCAGCGAACGGTCTCCACCGGCTGGGGCTGGCCGTCCACTTCGATGGCAACCGAATCCGCATGGGAGCTGAGGGCGATGACTTTGGCGCCGTAGCGGTGACAGTGCTGCAAGAGGGCCCGGCCCAGGGTGCCGGAGGCGCCGGTGATGGCCACACGCTTGCCTTTCAGGGAGAGACTGGTGCCCATAATCCGATCCACCAAGGTCAAGGTGCCGCAAAAGTAGGCGTTGGTATCGTCGAAGTGGTGCCGCCAGTGGTAGGCGCGGTTCACATGCCACTGGCTGGGGGGAGCGGGGAAAGGCCCCGGCTGGTGGGTGATATCCGTCTGCAGAGCCAGCCCATAGCCCCGCAACATGCCGGCCACCCAGAAACTGGCCGAATAGAGCACTCCCACTACTGCTGCCAGGCCGTAGAAGAGGGATCCCTGGCCCAACAGCACCACCCAGGGGATCCCGGCTAGAACCATCGTCGCTGCCTCGGGGACATCGTGGTGCCACTGGGATTCTCGGTATAACTTGGGGTCTACCACGCTGAGATCGGGGCGGAACAGGCGGTGGTGCAGGGTGTGCTTGGGCATCAGCCAGGGCCAGAGGTGGGCCAGCCAATGGCGCACATCTCGCACGATCTCCGCCCAAAGGACGGAAGCCAAGGCAATGGCTCCCACCGCTAGCCACTGAGTTACGCTGCTAACATCCATAGGGCTTTGCCGACAGTAGCCGAACCATCCTGGGCTCGCCGTCGCCTCTTGGCATCGACCTCACACAGTTGGCGACCCTCAAAAATCATCGCAAAGATCGTTGATAAAGACCATCCTAGACCGCGAGCAAGACGGCCAACGGCAGCCTTTGGGATCCC
>NZ_JANSJI010000025.1:0-2724 GCF_047462475.1 Synechococcus sp. H55.11 | reverse complement strand
AAACCAGACGGCCAGAAGGCTCAGACATAGCGGCAACGCAACAGTGAGGGGGGCTGGATCTCCATGCTAAGCTCTTGCCCTTGCAACTGAGAATAAGCCTTGGCGAACTCTCCAAGTACAGGCATTTTCAGAGGGTTTTCTCTGTGCTAGTTTAGCGGCAGCAAGCGCAAGGGTCTCCTGACTTATGGTTGCCGAGCAAGTCATCCTAGAGATTCCCGAAGCCATCCTGAAAGGCCTGCAGAATGGGACCTACGAGCGCGTAGGCGGCGTGGTGCGAGAAGTGGCTTCTAAGCAGGTGGTGGCCTGGCTGAGAGAAACAGGGGGCTTGACACTCCCAAATAGCATTGGCAACTGGATCCCGGGAGTGGATATCATCAACGGGATCCTTGCCAACATTCAGTTGAGACAGATCAACCTAAGACTCATTGACATTAGCAATAAACTAAACACTGTCTTAGGCTTAACCCAATTCAATACTGCTCTTGGTCTGGCTAACCTGGGTTTGTCTGCCATAGGCTTTGCGGTCGTTATCTCTAAGCTTGATCAAATTGACTCTCGAATTCAACATCTTCAACAATCCATCTCAGAGCTCAAGGATACAATAGATAGATCGCTCCTTGCTAAGGCCAAGTCTGCTATCAACGTTGCAGAAATAGCTTTGAAGATGTCTTCCCAGACCAACAGGAAGCGATTGGTAACCGAGGTCATTCAGCCTCTGCTTGAGGCCGAGCACTATTATCAAGCTGCGTGGGATTCCAATTGGAACGAGAACAACGGCATTTTGGCTCGCGAGTACATCTTAATCCTATCTTTAGTCTATGTTACAGAGATTAAATGTTACTTAGAGCTGGAGGAGCATGAGATGGCTCTGAAGCGCCTGGCAGAGGCAGAGGAAATTTTAAAACCTCGTATTAGAGATTACATCAAGCTTTTATTGACCAAAAATCCTTCAGGATATCTCCACAGGACTTGCCAAGGAGTCAGCCTATCGAGCGTTGTGGAGATTCTCAAGTATGCAACGGGTGAATCCGATACGAATAAGCTGTTTGACGAATATATACGACCGGCTATTTTCAGCGCACAAGACATTGAATCCTATCTTGATAGTATGCCGATAAGATCTAGGAATGCCATCCTTGCCCTCATTTCCCCATCTCTGGTTGGTTTAGATTGGACATTCTGGGATCGCCTACCCTGGAACACCGCTGCTCGGAGAGACGTCATTTTCAAGCTAATGTCTCGAGTAAATCAAGTTATAGCGACTGCCCAGTCCATGATCGAATTGGACAGGAGGCTAGAAGGCTACAGATACGAAGTCACTGAAATGACTCGGCTTGGCCTCAGCTACCAAGAGTGGCAAAGTCTGGTTTTGCCACCGAGGAGCTCGCCGGAGAATCCGGACTCCAAGGTTTTGCTTCTGCTGCCGGCCTAGGATCAATGGGGGTAGAATCCACCGCCCAAACCAAATAGAACTGCCAGTATGCCAATACCAACAGCGACTCCAGCCGCCAGCTTCAGATCCTCCTTTAGCTTCTCAGCGTCCGCTCTTTCCTTTATCGCCGTCAATAGAAAAAGCTGATCCTCTCCGCTAAGCCCGCTTATAAACTCAGGGGATAAAGACTCAAGGGAGAGACTCTTAAAGTAGTCGATCCTGCTCCTGTAGTAAAGCTGAAGTTGAGTGAGTTCCGCACTTTTTTCTTTCTCATGTAGGGCAATTTTTGACTTCGCCCTTTCTTGGAAACTTTTGGCTGTCTCCACTTGCGCTTTACTGTACCTGTCAGAAAATGCTGACCAAGCAAATGCAAAGGCAATGATTACAAGTATAGTACCAATCGCTCCCCAGCCTCCTAAGAAAGCCAAAAAGCCCAAAAACAAAGAGAAAAGGCAGTTCTGTATGTTTTCATCCTTAGTAAGGAAGGCATAATCAACTCTGGCATCCTCTTCCTTAATGCCGATTGAAATAAGGTTTCTCCTTAGCTCGGACTTCACTTGCTCTATCTTTTGATTGTAGTTAACTTCGATACTTTCCTTGCGACGCTCTATTTCCTTTGCAGCTTTCTGTATCTTGTCAGGGTCGAACGGCCAAGTGCTGCCGTCTTGGGTGCTATAGCTGGGTTTGGCTTTCAGGCCTGGGCTATACTCGCTCCCTTTGGTCTGCGGAGCCTGGGAAGCCCTTTGAGAGTCGTAGGCTTTTCGCTTGACAGGGTCACTTAGTATCGTGTAGGCCTCTTGGATCGACTTAAACTTTTCTTCAATGTATTGTCGAGCCTTGTCCGGTGTACCGGGAGGGAGACGATCCGGGTGATACTCTTTGGCAAGCCGCCTGTAGTTCTCTTTAATTTCTTCAAGGGTCGCGTCAGGCTTTATTTCCAGCTCGCGGTAGAAATCTTTCATGAAGGGATCCCGTCTTTGCTACCTTGCCAGGAGGATTCTACTGTTACCGCTGAAAGCCTGTAAAGTGCTGTTTGATACCAGTTTGTTGTGGGTTGGCTACAACAGCACTTGAGTTTTTAACCAACGGGAGCGGAAGAGTTGGGTGACCAAGGAGCCACAACCTCGCCCAAAATGCCTTGGAGCTCCCCTACCTGCAGTTGCTGTCCTGATTTTGGCCGGGGGCAACAGCCGCCGCATGGGATCCGACAAGGCTTTGGGGATGGGATGCCTCGTGCCACAATGGGTGAAGATTTGCTCTGTTTTCTATCTCGGCGCCGTGCTCAAGCCCCT
>NZ_JANSJI010000024.1:0-10568 GCF_047462475.1 Synechococcus sp. H55.11 | reverse complement strand
CGAAGCAGAGCCCCCCATTCTGCTGGGAGCGGTAGCCGGCCTAGGTCAGGCCCACTATACTAAACTAACCATTGGCCTGGCCCGACCCATGTAAAGCAAGTAACGGAGAGGGCCGATACGTTTGCATGCCCACTGACATCCAGGATCCCCACCCATGACGGAAACAGCTGACCTTTGGCCACAGCTTTTGGGACAGTTGCTGGATCGGCAATCTCTGAGCGAAGCCCAAGCCGAACAGTTGATGAACGGCTGGCTGCAGAACCAAGTGCCGGATGTGGTGTCGGGGGCGATCCTGGCGGCTCTGCAAGCCAAGGGGGTCAGCGCCGGTGAACTGGCCGGAATGGCGCGGGTGCTGCAGCGGGCTTCGCTGGGATCCCCGCTGGACTTGCCCCTGTTGGTGGATACCTGCGGCACCGGCGGCGATGGAGCCGGCACGTTTAACATTTCTACAGCCGTGGCCTTTGTGGTCAGTGCAGCCGGGATCCCGGTGGTGAAGCACGGCAACCGTTCGGCCTCTGGCAAAGTCGGCTCGGCAGATGTGCTGGAGGCCCTGGGGGTGAACCTCAACGCCGAGCCAGAGCGGGTGCGGGCGGCGGTGGCGGAAGTGGGCATCACCTTTTTGTTTGCGCCTCACTGGCACCCGGCCATGCGGGCGGTGATCCCCTACCGGCGGGCCCTCAAAGTTCGCACCATTTTCAACCTGTTGGGGCCCTTGGTCAATCCTTTCTACCCCAACCGCCAGGTGATCGGGGTGTACGCGCCGGAGCTGGTGCCGGTGATGGCCGAGGCCCTGTGCCTGTTGGGACGGGAAGGAGCCGTGGTGTTGCACAGCCGGGAAGGTCTCGACGAGGCTGGGCTGGAGCGGGCCACGGATCTGGGCCTGCTCTCCCAGGGATCCCTGCGCACAGAAGTCTTGAACCCACGAGATTACGATCTCACACCTGCGCCCACCTCGGCTCTCCAGGGGGGAGACTTGGCGGAAAATGCCGCCATCCTCACCCGCGTCCTCCAGGGATCCGGAGCACCTGCCCAGCAGGATGTGGTGGCCCTCAATGCCGCTTTGGCTCTGCAGGTGGCGGGAGCTGTTCCCGATTGGGGATCCGGAATTGCCCGAGCGCGGGAGATCCTTGCCAGCGGCGCCGCCTGGGATCGCCTGCAAAAATTGGTCGATTTTCTGGCTTCCTAAAACTCCCGCCCTCGCCCAAAAGCCAACACCTCCTCCACCCCCAGGCGAGGCTTGCGGGGCAAGTTGCCCGGAGCTGGGTAGCCCACCGCCAGGAGCATCACCGGCACGTAGCGGTCGGCAATGCCGAACTCCCGCTTCACCCCTTCCGGGTCAAAGCCGATCATCGGCCCGCTCACTAACCCCTTCGCCTGCGCCGCGATCATCAAGGCCATGGCCGCCAGCGCCCCGGAGCGAATCGCCTCATCTCGCGCCAAAGCGGGATTGTTGGCGTAGGTGGCTTGGGCCATATTCACCCAGCCTTCCGCCCGCTCAGGAGAGAGGATCCCGGCAGCAACGGCTCTCTGGACAAGTTCAGGCAGCTTCTCATGCCCCCGCAGATCCCCCAAGATGATAAACACCACCGCCGCATCCGCCACTTTCTGCTGGTTGTAGGCCAGGGACTTGAGGCGTTCTTTGTCCTCGGGATCGGCAACGGCAACGAACCGCCAGTGCTGGATGTTGAAGGAAGAGGGGGCTTCCGTAGCATAGGCAACCAGCTCTCGGATCTCCGCTTCCGATAGACGACGGCTGGGATCAAACCTGTCGGCGGAAATCCGCTCTTTCAGGGCGGCTAGGGCGTCCATAGGGATCCTCTGAGGTGTCGGTCAAAGGCTGCTGCCCCCAAAGGCGGAGGCAAGATTGGTAAATGCTATACATTCCGTGCTCAAACGGTCTGCCTTCTTTGTTATCTCCTTTTTTTGGGCCTGTGGCAACCGGGTGAGGCATGAGTTGGGCTTTGGCAGAGCAGGCGAGCGGGATCCCTGACGCAAAGGCAGGTATGATGGAGAAGTAACCCGGTCTGGTCTGGATCCTGGGGTTAAATGTTGGATTGGTGAGGTTGATGAGGAGAAGCAATCGGTGAACTTCGGTCGAGTGCTGACGGCCATGGTTACCCCCTTCACCGATGAGGGGGAGCTCAACTACGATGAGGCCGCTCGTTTGGCCGATTACTTAGTAACCCACGGCAGCGACGGCTTGGTGGTCTGTGGCACTACGGGCGAGTCTCCCACCCTGACTTGGCAAGAAGAGTACGAACTGTTCCGCGTGGTGCGAGATGCTGTGGCCGGTCGGGCCAAGGTGATCGCCGGGACTGGCTCCAACTCCACCCGCGAGGCCATCGAAGCCACCCGCAAGGCTGCCCAATTGGGCTTGGACGGCTCTCTGCAGGTGGTGCCCTACTACAACAAGCCTACCCAGCTCGGCCTTTACGAGCACTTCAAGGCCGTTGCCCAGGCCAGTGACCTGCCCATCATGCTCTACAACATTCCCGGACGGACGGGGGTGAGCCTGCAGCCGGAAACAGTGGCAAAATTGGCAGAATTGACAACGATTGTCGCCATCAAGGAAGCCAGTGGTACAATGGAAGTGGCTTCAGAAATTCGGCGGCTTACTCCCTCCCGTTTCGCTATTTATTCGGGAGACGACTCCCTGACCCTGCCGATTTTGTCTTTGGGAGGCAGTGGCGTGGTCAGTGTAGCCAGTCACCTGGTTGGGCCACAACTGCAGGAGTTGATTCAGAGCTACGCCAAAGGGCAGCACGACCAAGCTTTGGCCCACCATTTGCGTCTGTTTCCGTTGTTCAAGGTTTTATTTGTCGAGACCAACCCCGTTCCGGTCAAGGCAGCGCTGGAGATGCAAGGTTGGCGAGTGGGTCGGGCGCGTCTTCCCCTAGCGCCGCTGCAGCCCAGTTCTCGGCAAGTTTTGCGACAGGTGCTTGAAGAGATGGGCCTACTGGCTGAAGCGAAGGGATCCAAGCAAATGGCGACGAAAGTTTCATGATGGCACCTTGAGGTTTTGCTTCCGCTATGACCGGGGTTTGCAGGGAGTTCTTTTGTGGTGTTTGACCTGTGGGTAAGTAGCTTTTTCCCTGAAAAGCTCTTTCCCCCTTTGGGAAATGGATGAGTTGTGGCGGCTGAGTTCAGCTTTCACCCACAGCTGGGTCGGGGATGGCTTGCGCCAATTTCTGTTTTTGCTTTTTACTGTTGAGGATCTAAGCTCATATGCCAACATCACGTTCTTCGGTTGCTTCTCGTTCTGTGACTCCACAAACCACCTCTTCCGTGCAGATGATTCCACTGGGTGGCGAACGGGAGATCGGCAAAAACACCTGGGCCTTCCGCTACGAGGATGACATTATCCTCTTGGATGCCGGTTTGGCTTTTCCAGAGGAGGGTATGCACGGCGTGAATATCGTGCTGCCGGACATGACCTACATCAAGCAAAACCGTGACAAAGTGCGGGGGATGGTGGTTACCCACGGCCACGAAGATCACATCGGCGGGATCCCGTATCACCTACGAGAATTTGATATTCCGGTCATCTACGGCCCCCGATTGGCGCTGGCCTTGCTGGAGGAGAAACTGCGCGATGTGGGGCTATTGAACCGCACAGAATTGCGCCCCGTCGCCCCCCGCGAAATCGTTCCTTTGAGCAAGCACTTTTTTGCCGAATTCATCCGCAACACCCACTCTTTTGCCGATAGCTTTACGGTGGCTCTGCACACGCCGGTGGGTGTCATTATCCAGACCGGTGACTTCAAGATCGACCATACCCCGGTGGATGGGGAGCGCTTCGACCTGCAGCGGCTGGCCGAGCATGGGGAAAAGGGGGTGCTGTGTCTGATTAGCGACTCCACCAACGCCGAAGTGCCGGGGTTTACCCCTTCCGAGGCTTCTGTACTGCCCGGTCTCACCAAGGCGATTGCGGGAGCCAAGGGGCGGGTGATCATCACCACCTTTGCTTCTTCGGTACATCGCCTCAATTTGGTGTTGCAGATTGCCGAGCAGCAGGGCCGGGTGGTGTCTTTGCTGGGCCGCTCCATGTTGAACGTGGTGGCTCACGCGCGGCGCCTGGGCTACATCCGCTGCAAGGACGAAACGCTGCAGCCGATGCACGTGATCAACAGCCTGCCGGACGACAAAGTGATCATCCTTACCACCGGATCCCAGGGCGAACCGCTGGCTGCTCTGACCCGCATTGCCAATGGCGAGCACCCGCAGTTGCAGATCAAGCCGGGAGACACAGTGATCTGGTCGGCCAACCCGATCCCGGGCAACACGCTGGCAGTAACGCGGGTGATCGACAAGCTGATGGAGCTGGGGGCCAATGTCATCTACGGCAAGGACAAGGGGCTACACGTTTCTGGCCACGGCTGCCAGGAAGATCAAAAGCTGATGATCGCCCTCACCCGTCCCAAGTTCTTTGTCCCCACCCACGGGGAGTACCGCATGCTGGTCAAACATGCCGAAACGGCGATGAGCATGGGGATCCCGCGGGAAAACATCGTGATTATCGGCAACGGCGATGTGGTGGAGGTCAACCGTGAACGCATTGCTGTCACGGGCCGCGTCCCCTCTGGCCTGCAGATGATCGCCGCTTCCCACGATGGGGTGGTCATGGACGAGATGCTGCAGGAGCGCCAGCAGATGGCCAAAGATGGCATGGTGACGGTAGTGATCAGCTTGGATGGCAGCGGCCAGTTGCTCTGCACGCCGCAGGTGCAAAGTTTGGGCCTGGCGGGTGAGGGCAATTCCTTTAAAGGATCCGACCTAAAACCCCTGCTGGAGGACACCCTCAAGCAAGCTTGGCCGCGCTTTGCCCGCTCGCTGGAGCGGGGCAGGCTGGAGATCGACTGGGCCGGCCTCAAGGCAGAGGTGGAGCGGGTGGTGCGCCGCTTTGTCCGCGAACAACTGCCCGGCAAGCCGACGGTACTGGTTTTTGTCCAGTCGCCTGAGGAGGAGTCTGTGCCGGTCACCTCTCTGCCAGTTGGCGAAGTGCGGCAGGAGCAGGTAACCTTGGGACGACGGCGGCGCTCCTCGGCGGCGGTGGCGGCTTCTTAAGACCGGCTTGCTGGGGTTTCCCAAGACTCCAGCGCCTCTTTCCTGCTACGGGAGAGGAGCGGGGATGTAGAGGCATCATCGGCGCGGCACCCTAGAGGGAGTGCGGATCTAGTGGCCAGGAGATTTCTGCTGTTGAGGGGAGGGATCCCACCTCGCTAAAGGGCGGGCAGCGGCGCTGGGGCGGGACGGGCTGCTGCAGGATCCTCAAGAAAGCCTCGGCCAGGTCGGCATATCCCCGGTCGTTGGGGTGAAAGCCATCGGCCAGCGGGCCGGGGAAGAAAGACTCGCGGCGGTAGGAGCGGGGATCGCAGAGGAGATCCACCACGGGGATCCCTTCTTGGCTCAGGGGGTTGATGGCCCGTTGGCTGAGGCCGACGGAGACCCAAGCCAGCAGTTGCCGCAGGCCCCTGGGCTGCTGCTGCCCCAGGGGGATCAGGGCGAAGTTGGGCAGGTTGGCCACCGCCAGGCGAGCTTGGGGAGCACGGGCCCGCACCGCCTGCAGCAGGGTTTGGTAGTCGGCGGCAAATTGTTGGATCTGGCGCTCAACAAAGGGCAAGGGATCCTCGCCGCGCAGGGCCCGTTGGGCTGCCGCGAAGACAATAGCGTTGGTGTCGTTGCCGCCCACCCAGAGGGTGATCAGGGTGGCGTCGGGAGGGATGCGCGGCACTTGATCCTGGAGCAGGTTGGCCGGGATCCCTTCCCGCAGGGCTTGCATGGCTGGGCTGAGTACCGCTCCTGAGCGGCCCAAGTTAATTAGCTCCACCGGGCCGGGCAACAGGCGGGCCAGGCGGGGGACATACCCCGTCCCATTGGGGCAGTCCAGCGGCTCTGAGCGCTGCGGGCGGGTGCCGGCAGCGTTGGCTGGACCATCGCAGGAGATGGAGGCGTTGAAGCCAACGGCATCACTGGCTCCCAGAGCAACGTAGCGGGTGAGGGCGGGCGGGCTGGGTATGAGAACAGCGGGGGGAGATCCAGAGGCTTCGGAACAAGCAGTTAGCCCCCACCCCAGCATCCCGATTGCCAGCGAGAGCAGCAGCAACCGAACAGCTCTGGGGGCTTGCCTCTTTTGCCAAGTAGGGGAGCCCATGGGGTAGCTTTGCTGCAGAGGTGGGGGAAGCCCCCAGCCAAGCTAGCCGAAGATTGGCCAATTGGCGAGTATGGTGGGAGTATGGCGCTGCGTTTTTGCAAGTCCCGCACCTACCACGATCCCCTGCACGGTGCCATCAGCCTGGATGGCGGGGATCCGGTCGAGGCGCTGCTGATTCGCCTCATCGACACGTCGGCCTTCCAGCGCCTGCGCCGCGTCCGCCAGTTGGACACCGCTTTTTTTACCTTCCATGGCGCTGAGGGATCCCGCTTCACCCACTCGGTGGGAGTGCTGCAGGTTACGCGGCGCCTGTTTGACAAATTGGCCCGCCGCTACCCGGAGCTGCGCCCCTACCGCGCCGTTACCCTGGTTGCCGCTCTGCTGCACGACATTGGCCATGCCCCCTTTAGCCATGCCGGCGAGGAGATCTTCGGCTGCCGGCACGAGGTCTGGACGGCCCGCATCGTGCGGGAGGATCCCCAGATAGCCACGCTGGTGGCGGAGTTTGACCCGCAACTGCCGGCCCAACTGGAGCAGGTGTGGCAGAAACAATTTCCCCTGCCGCTGGTGGGGCAGCTTATTGCCAGCCAACTGGACTGCGACCGCTTTGACTACCTGATGCGCGACAGCCTGCTCACCGGCGCCCAATACGGCCACCTGGATCTGGATCGCATCCTCACGGTGTTGGACTACGACCCGGAGACGGGATCCCTCTCCATTCCCGCCCGCAAAGGCCTGGGAGCCATCGAGCACTATCTGGTGGTGCGCTATTTCATGTACACCCAGGTGTACCAGCACCCCAAGAGCCTGTGTGCCCGCTTTATTTTGGAGCGGCTCTTCAAGCGGGCCCAGGTGCTCCTGCACCAGGGAAAGATCGAGCTGGATCCCATCTTGAGTGCCTGGTGTTGGGCGGCGCTGGCGGTGCAAAAGGGGGATCCCTTCGAGCTGCCTTTGCCCCTCTATCTGGCCGCTGACGATGTGATGTTCAGCTACCCTTTTCGCTTTTGGGCCATGGCGGGGAAGGATCGCATCCTAGCGGATCTGGCGCGGCGCTATTTGGATCGGGATCTGTTCAAGGCCCGCAACCTCAGCCGCCTGCCAGAAGAGCGACGCCAAGAGCTGGTGGCAACTCTAAGCCAGAAGATGCAGCAAGATGGCTTGGATCCAGAAAGCTACTTGGGAATTCGCTCGGCCCACGTCCAGGGCTACAGCTTCTACGACCAAGGGATCCAACTCAAAACCGAGGACGGCTACGTGGAAATTGCCCAGCTCTCGCCGCTGGTGCGATCCCTGGTGGAAACGCAAAGCCAGGTTTGGCTGATCTTCCCCCGCCCCTACAGCG
The DNA here is from genome assembly GCF_047462475.1 of Synechococcus sp. H55.11. Taxonomy (NCBI): domain Bacteria; kingdom Bacillati; phylum Cyanobacteriota; class Cyanophyceae; order Synechococcales; family Synechococcaceae; genus Synechococcus; species Synechococcus sp. H55.11. The sequence continues at coordinate 3,075 of NZ_JANSJI010000024.1, read as the reverse complement.
ATATCGTAGAGAGGGCTTTGTCTGCCTAGAGGATTGGCAGATCCCAGGGCTAGGGCATGGGCAAAATCCGTTCCTTATCTGAAAGAGGGAAGCAAGAGTGGGAATCCCGGAGATCCTGGCGATGGTGTTGGCGCTAACGGCCCTGGCGATTGCCTTGGTGGCGCTGCGGCTGGGGCGGGCGCTGTGGGCTTCCCCCTGGCTGCGGGATCCCTTGCCGGAGCAAGCGGCAGAGGTCGCAGCGGCCCTGGAGCGGCTGGCGGTGATCGTGCCTGCCTACAACGAGGCGGAAAACGTGGTGGGCTGCCTAAGCAGCATCCTGGACAGCACCGCCGCCCCGCTGCAGGTCTGGCTGGTGGACGACGGCTCCACCGATGCCACCTGGGAGCTGGCCCAGGCCCTGGCCACCGAACGGCAAGATCCGCGGCTGCACCTGCTCCAAGGGGATCCCCGCCCCCAAGGCCAAACGTGGGTGGGCAAAAACTGGGCCTGTGCCCAAGCCGTTGCCGCCCTGGCCGCCCAGCCTGATCCCCCCGACTACCTGCTCTTTCTCGACTGCGACGTGCGGCTGGGATCCGCTGCCATCGAAGCAGCCCTAGGACAGTTGCTGGCAAGCGGCAGCGGCTTGGTGAGCGTAGGGCCTCAGTTGGTGTGCGGCTGTCTGGCCGAGTGGCTGGTGCAGCCCATCATGATGGTCATCTTGGCGGCAGGCTACGACTTTGCCGCCGTCAACGATCCCAAGCGTCCCAAGGCCTTTGCCTTCGGGCCGTTCATGCTGTTTCGCCGCTCCGCCTACGAGCAAGTGGGCGGACACGCCGGCGTGGCCGATGTGGTCATCGAGGATGTGGCCTTGGCCCAGCGCATCAAAGCGGCCGGCCTGGGCTTGCAGATTTGCCTAGGGGGGCCGCGGGTGCGATGCCGCATGTACGCCAATGGAGCCGCCCTCTGGGAAGGGTGGACGAAAAACTGGTTCCTGGGCCTGGAGCGCAACTGGGCCCTCGCCGTGTTGGCGATGGTCACTGTCTTGGGCATCTGCAGCCTGCCCTGGCTGGGGTTGATCCTGGCTGTGGCTACGGGATCCCCGCAGGTCTTGGCGGCCAGCCTGGCCGGGATCCTAGGCCAAGGGGTCATCCGCCTGCTTCTATGGCGTTGGGCCCACCTGCCGCTGCGTTACTGGTGGCTGACGGCGGTGGGAGGCTGGGTGACGGCGGCCATCATCTTGGCTTCTGCCATCCGCACCACCAGCGGGCGCAACTGGACTTGGCGGGGCCGTCCCCTGGGGTCAAACTAGCCTGGATCCTCTGAAATCTGTTGGGAACATGGTCTAATGGGGGATGTTCGGGGAGCATCCCAAAATAAACAAGCGGCGTTGACAAGGTGTTTACAAAGGTGGGATAGCACCATGCAGGCTTTGGTCATCGGCTCCGGGGGACGGGAACACGCTCTGGCCTGGAAGCTGCTGCAGTCTCCCCAGGTTACACGAGTCTACTGTGCCCCCGGCAACGGCGGCACGCAGCAGATGCCCCGCTGTCAGTCTGTGGCTTTGGCGGCCACCGACATCGAGGGACTGGTGCGATTTGCTACCGTGCAAGGGATCCGCCTGACGGTGGTGGGGCCGGAACTGCCCTTGGTGGCGGGAATTGTGGACGCCTTTCAGGCAGCGGGGCTGCCCATTTTCGGCCCCAGTCGCGCCGCCGCCCAACTGGAGGGAAGCAAGCTCTGGGCCAAGCAACTGATGCAGGAAGCGGGGATCCCTACGGCTCCGGCTGTGGGCTTTGCCGACTTGTCCGAGGCGCTGGCCTACCTGGATGCAAGGACTGCGTCAGGCAAAGGCAGCTATCCGGTGGTGATCAAAAAAGATGGGCTGGCCGCCGGCAAGGGGGTGACCGTTGCCCATAGCCGGGAAGAAGCCGTGCAGGCTCTGGAGGCGGCCCTGGCCAAGCCGGGCGAGCAGGTGCTGATCGAGGAGTTTCTCGCCGGCCAAGAGGTGTCGGTGCTGGCCCTGACGGATGGCCAGATCTGCCTGCCGCTGCTGCCCGCCCAAGACTACAAGCGCCTTGGCGATGGCGATACCGGCCCCAACACCGGCGGCATGGGGGCCCACGCTCCGGCAGACTACTTGGTAACCCCAGAACTGTTGGCCCGCATCCAAGCCCAAGTGCTGGATCCCACCCTGCAGGCTCTGCAGCGGCGGGGCATCCGCTACCAGGGGGTGATCTACGCCGGCCTGATGATCACGCCCAATGGGGATCCCTATGTGTTGGAGTACAACTGCCGCTTCGGGGATCCCGAAGCCCAGGTGATCCTGCCCCTGTTGGAAAACCCTCTGGACGAGGTGCTGCTGGCCTGCATCGAGGGACGGCTGGCCGAGGTGCAACTGAAGTGGAAACCCGGCTACGCCGCCTGCGTGGTCATGGCCGCCTCCGGCTACCCTGACAGCTACGAGCGAGGGATCCCCATTGCCGGCCTGGAGGCCGCCGCCGCCACCGGGGCCCTGGTGTTCCATGCCGGCACTCGCCAGGTGGGCAAGCAGCTTCTCAGCGACGGCGGGCGTGTCCTCTGTCTTACCGGCCAAGGGGCAACGCTGGCGGAAGCGCTGCGCCAAGCCTATGCCGCCGTGGAGCAAGTCCAGTTCCCCAAAGCCCATTACCGCTCCGACATCGGCAGCCGCGCCCTCGGGCCTGCCGTCCGGCGAGGTGCGCTGCCCGCCCAGTAACCCCCTCAGCTTCCTAGGCAGAAGTAAGGCCCCAGAGAGGTCGCTTCTCCGGGGCCCCTAAAGCAGTTTTTAAAAAAGCTTTGATGCTTAAATCCTAGCTCCTCTGATAACGAGACTGCAATGATAGTATCAAAACCTCAACTTTACTTTAAGCTCCTCAACAATAACCCTCTGCTTTGCCCGAGCACGGAGATCGCCCTGTCGGCGCTCTCTCCTGCAACGATCTGGCCCTCTCTTATCCAAGAGGGATCCCGCATCAAGTGGCTGGGGTCATTCCAGTGGCAGAAGGGGTAGTCGCCTGCAGCGGCCCAAAGCACTGGAGAATCGTCTCGCCTAAGTGCATTCAAACAACTGAGCTTAAC
>NZ_JANSJI010000023.1:8951-10604 GCF_047462475.1 Synechococcus sp. H55.11 | reverse complement strand
TTACTTTGCGAACTCTGCCATCTCCCCTTAAGTCGAGCACCTCTACCTCCACTTCTTGCCCCACCGCCAGGGATCCGGCCTGTTTCGGCTCTTTTTGGGTGAGCTTGATATCCGTATCCACGATTTGGAAGGTCACTTCGTTGCCCTTGATATTGGTGATGCTGGCCTTGAGGTGTTGCCCAATTTTGAAGCGGGCCTTGGTAGAAGCTGCTGCATTTTCAACTTGGGGCTGAGCCTGCTTTTGTTCAGGTTGCTCTTTGGGCCGCAGTGCCTCTGGCTGGGGCTTGGCCTCGCCGCCGCGGGAATGGGTCGGACGACCGCCATTGGGATCGGGAGGGGACGGGATCTCGCCGATCGGCACTCCCCCATCTTTGTAGTAGCGGGCCAGGCGGGCGGCCCAGCCCAGGATCTGCAGCATCTCAGCCGGCCTATCCTGCAGAGGTTGCAAGTACCTTTTACAGGTTTGGTCGATGAGTCGGTAGTAGCGTGGGGTTTCGTTGCTGCGGTGGAGGCCAGTTTCTCGCACCAGCTCGCCGGTGAATCGGAAGAAACGGGATCCCGCGTCGGGGAGATGGGCCACCGAGCGGAGGTAGGCGAGGCACTTGCTCAATTCGTTGACATCTACCCTTTCCTTCGCCAAAGTCATGGCGATGCCGTGGGCAAGATCCCAAGATTGGGGGCTGAGATCGACCGGAGCTGACAGCATAGAGGCACCCTCAGTAGGCGGTGGTGGGCGGCTCGCGCAGATGGGTGGGGCTCAGGATGGCGGCCAACTGCCGAAGCTGATCGGGCAGGATGTAGCCCTGGGCAGCTTGGATCTGCTTTTGCACAAAGGCTTTGAGGCCTTCTCCTTCTAGGGTATCGGCTTGTGGGGGATCGTAGCGGCTGTAGCGCTCTTTCAAGTTGCGGGGCCGCTCGATCTTGTCCAGGCTGACCTGCAGGGATCCCAGTCCTACAGGCTTGCCGCCCCCCACCTTCAGCAGCAGCGGATGCGCGGGATCCTGACCCAACACCGTGAACAAGGTGCCCAGCTCGGCAGGAGTGAGGTTTTTGAAGTGGATCTGGGTTTTGAAAACCGTATTTTGCACCGCCTGCTGGGTGGGCGTCCCCTTTTGATGGCCCTGCAAAGCCCTGCGGTGCGTGTAATAAAACTTGCGCCCAACCGCCTTGCCGTTTTCAAAGTAGGCTCTGCGCTGGTCGGGGCGGGGACGGTACAGCGGGGGCAGGGATCCGCCGCCGGAGCCGGTGCCAGTGGCAACGGCATCCCTGAACTCCACCAGCCCCTGCCAGTTGAGGGCGCCAAAAACGCGGCTGGCAGGACACAGCCGCTCCTTCTGGCGGCAGGGTTGCCGCTCCGGCGGGATCTGATTTTTGTAGCGGCTGGTGATCACTGCAAGGGTGCTGTTGGTGATCGCCTCGTACATGGCCCGGATGGCCCCCTTGAGGGAGCTGCCCTGGATCTTGAGCCGCCCGTCGGGGGTAGTGGTCATGGTTTTGAGCACCGGGATCCCGTTGACGCCGACGTCGCTGCCCAAGGCCAGGTGGCCGGTGGAAATGTGGAGAGCGGTCTGCACCGTCAGGGTGAGAAAGAGGGTGCCGTGCAACTTGTCGGGATGGAACTTGGCGTGGCCAGCGGGCCGCTCCAGCTTGGGG
>NZ_JANSJI010000023.1:0-8851 GCF_047462475.1 Synechococcus sp. H55.11 | reverse complement strand
GGCGGGCAAGGGTCGGGGGCCTTGGGGAGTCATCTTGACCTCGGGATGAGAGCAACAAAGTGAACGCGGGCGGTGCGCCCATCGCGAAAGTAGCGCTGGCCCAGCTTGAGAGACCTCGGATAGCTGAGACCTTGGGGGAAGCGGGTTTCCGGACTTTGGGATCCGTACAGGTCGGCCTCGCGATCCTCCCCCTGCCACTCCCCGGCCAGCGGCACAAAGAAGTCGGGAGGAGGTTGGATCCCCAGATACAGCAGATCCCAGCCGCGGGGGGTGCTTTTCCAGCGCAACTCCCGTTGTTGGCAGAAGACCTGTCCCTCTTGACAGACCAGATCTGGCGGGATCCCCACCTGAATGCCGCTGACGCGGTGGGGCCAGCGCAAAAAGGTGTAGGTTTCTTCGGCGGCGGCAAAACAGGCCGAGAGGATCTCGGAAAGCGAGGACGCCGTCCCGCCGTTGCAAGCGGCCAGATCCTGAACCTTGTAGGCGGCTACGTAGGCTGGTTTCATACCGCTTTGGCCTCCGTTTGCAAGAGCTGGGCCCAACTTTTAACGGCGGCGGCCAGCAGGTGCTCCACCTTGGCCTCAGACGTTTGCTCCCAGGTCAGCCGCGCCCCAAAGCCCAAGGGCATCGGCTCCGCCCCCACCGGCACTAACTGGCGATCGGGTTTGGCAAAGCCGTATTTGCCCGCCTCTTCTGGACTGAGAAACTCGCCCGCCCCCAGCAGGGATCCCCTTGGCCAGGCAAGCTGGGATCCCAGCAGCCGTAGCTCCTGGCTCCCCTCCTCCACCAGGCAGCCCGGGTAGTCCACCGTCGCCCACTCGTACTCCACCCGAACGCGGCCCATGCCGCGGGATTTGGCAAAGCCGATCCCAAACCATCCTTCGTCCAGATCCCGCAGCACCAGCCCCAGCAGGCCCAGTTGCGCCAGGGTAAAGTTTTTCAGGTGAATCTTGGTTTGAAAGGATCCCTCGACACAGACTTGGTAGCTAAACGGCCCCACCGCCACCGACCCGAAGACGCGATCGATGGCCACCCCGTTGCGTTCCTCCAGCCGCAGAGGTGTCCCCGGCTTGGGATAGGCATCCTCGATGCGCACCCGGCTGGCGATGGCCGTGTTGCCAAACATCTGGTCCGTAAAAGAAGAGAGGGCGTAAACTCGGTGGGACTCTGCAATTTTTTCCAGCCACTGGTTGGCCTTTTGGTCGAGGGGATCGCTGGCCCAGAGTTGCAACTTGTTCCCCTCAGGCCGTCTGTCGCCGCCCACCGTTCGGACAATGCGCTCGGCGTGGGCGCGAATGGCCCCTTTGAGGGAGCTGCCGGGAAAATAGACTGTCCGCCCGCCGCCGCGATAGGTTTCCACAAACTCCATATCGGGTTTTGTCGGATCCGCCCCTTGTTTGCCCGCTTTGATGAGCACAGGGCCATCCGGCTTGAGGGTGAGGCAGAGGGTGCAGTGGTTAACGTAGCGCTTGTGCATGGCCTGGGATCCTTCACTGAAGAGGAACAAGAGGGTTTTCGCCCAGCCCTTGCGCTAGCTGCGGGGGCCGACGGGAGCGACAGCGGTTAGTTTGGCAACCAGGGCTTCCACCCAGTCTTGGCGCAAGGCAGCAGCCTCTTCCGGGCTGAGGGGGTGCCGCTCTCCGGCCACCAGCTCTTGCAGATAGGTCAGCAGCCGCCGCGGATCCCCTTCTGAGTCAAACCAATAGACCGCCCCGATCTCCAGGCGGACGACCCCCAAGCCGCGGGAGCGCCCCCCTCCCAAGGGGATCTGCTCCGTTTCCAATTGGTGCAAGCCGATGGCCAGCAGGCCCAGCTCCCATGCTTCGGCATTTTCGACAACGGCATGGAACTGAAAGGGGGTGTTGGCCGGCACCACTTGAAAGTCGTAGAGCTTGCCCTCTGCCGCCGTCTCCGTATCCCGATCGATGGCCACACCATCCCGCTCTTGGTACTGGCCAAACCAGGCTTCCCGCACCACCGGCAAATCGCGGATCTGCACCTTGCCCGCCAGCCAAGGGGATCCAAACGCCTGCGAGACCCAGTCGGTGGCCTCGATCAGCTTTTGCGTCAGGGTTGCGTCGTCGTCTTTGTAGGTGTTCTTAATTTGGTTGACCAACCGGACTTGCTCGCTACTGGTCAACTCGCTGGGATCCCTGGCCAGCGCCGGATCGATGCCGCGCAAAAAACTCTCCAGGCGGGAGCGCAGCGCCCCCTTGAGGCTGGAGCCGGGGATGAGCGGGCGGCCCAGCGCGTCTTTGAGAACCGGCAGATCGGAGCCGATGGGCTCGGTGGAGCGGCCCACCCCGATGTGCAGGGCGGTCACGGTGGTGAGCGTGCCGGTGATCTCCAAGCGGTTTTTGAAAACGTCGAACATCGTTCCCTCAAATCAGGTTAAGGCTGAAGTTAAGGCTCCACTGCGGCTTCGGCAAACAGGATGGGGATGATTTTCAACTGGCTGAGCCGAAAGGTTGAGACGACACCCTCAAGGGCACAACTGGTCATGGCTTAAGATCCTCCCCCTTCTCGCTTGTACTTGAGGTAGCGCGCCCCATAGCCTAGGTAACGCCGGATCAAGTCGATTTTGATCTCGTTGACTTTGGGGGATGTTTTCTCAACGCCGGCTGCCTCGGCAATGGCGAGGGCCTTTTGATGGATCCAGTTGTCGATGTCTTGGATGATGGCTTCGGCCAAGGAGTTCTTGCCCCGACCCCACTTTTCGTCTCGCCCCATCTGGTAGCGCAAGAAGTTCTTGATCACCTCTGAGCTTTCGGTGGAAGCTGCCACATGCAACAAATTGCGGTACTGGGCCTCTTCCAATTTGTCCAAACCTTTAAAGTTATCCAAGGCGGTTTGGATTCTGGCGACCAGCTCATCTTCGGCCAGCCGAATTTGCCGCTGGATCTCAAGTTCCTGTTTTTGCTCCAGTTTGCTCTCGCTGGTGGCGAAGGTCATAGCGGGTTCTCCCAGAAATGATGATGGAACAGACTACAGACCTCAATTTGGCCAAATCCTTCCGCGGTTCGCTCCCCGATGCCCCAGTATTCCATCTCCGCCAAAATCGAGATCCAGCGCTCCATTTGCGTGGTGCTCAGCAGGAAGACGCTGCCCTGGGTTGTAACCAGCTCTACATCTTTAAAAAGCCCCCAGGCGGCGTTCCAGCCGGAAACATAGGCGTAGCTGCTGCAGGCCAGCTCCAAGACCAGGGATCTGTCCTCACAGTTGGCCTCTTCCTGGAGCATTGACGGCGTGAGCACAGTGGTGCGCTGCCAGCGTTCCTTGAGGATGGCCCCCGACTGCAGCCCGATGGAGAAGTACTGCCGCTCCGGCGGCAAGGGCTGCCAGGGATCCCCAAACACCTGCCATTGTTTCCAGCGCTGCTGCAGCTTTTGGTTAAAGGCTGTCACCCGCTCAGCCAGGGAGGGCTTCGGGTTCCTCAGGTGTCGAGCAGCGAGGCTGACCCGGCCCAGCCCCCGCGACACCCCCCCTCCCAAGGACAAACGGCGGGCGTGGGTGTTGAGGTAGCCGGCGAGGGCTGCTGCCAGCTCGCGATCCTGCAGATAGATGTGGCCGCTGAAGAGGGAAGGCTGCAAGCTCCCATCTCGCCCAGCCCGGCCCTCGTTGATCACCTCCAGGCTGTAGAGGATCTGGTCGGCGGCGGTGGCGCGGCGGCGGTTGATCCCCACCCGCGTGAGCAGGCGCTTGGACACGGACACCCTTCGGTAGCGGGATCCCCCCTCCTGGCTGTAAAAGCCGCCGAAGGGCTCCACCCTGCCTCCGGAGCCATCCGGCTCTGCCGGATCAAAGGGGATCCCCAGCCGCTGCGAGCAGAAGCGATCCAGCAGTGTGTCGAACACCCCCGTTTTGCCCGCCTCTGAGCGGAAGCCGGGGTTGTTTTTGGAGCTGAAGGCCGTGGCCGGCAAAACCCGGCTGCCGGATCCCGGATAGGCATGGGTAAACACCGCCGGACGGGTCTCCGTGAACAGGGCAGCCAGATCTCCTGTCAGGGCCTCGCCGGGGCGGCGCCGGCTTTGGCGGAGCAGGAGGTCGGCCAAGGCCCCCCGGATCACGCTGCCGGGAATGAAGTCCTGGGCCTCGCTGATGGAGCCGCCCGGCTTTTGCCGACCGATGGCCAGGGGAGACTCGGCAGTGAGCGTGAGTTCAATGGCCTCCATCAGCTCCCTCCTCCGGCCAAAAAGGCCCAATCTGCATCATTGGGCTGCAGGGCAGCTAGAGACTGGGGATCCCAGTGCAACCAACCCAAGCCTGCAGATTTGCTGCCCCCCAGCGCCCCAATGTGGTGCAGGGCCGCCCGCAGCAGGGCCTTGCCCCAGGGAGGGCAGTCGGGCAAAAGCTGCAGGGATCCGGAGAAGATCAGCTCGGCTGCCGGCGAGGTCTCGATGAGGTAGAGCCGCTGATCCTCGGCGGTGCGGCGGCGGCGGTTGAGGGTGACTCCTGGGCGGAGGGCCGCTTCCAGCGCCGTCGGCGGCACCTCACAGACAAGATCCTCTACCCAGAGGCGGGAAGGCAGGGCCGGATTGCCGAAGATCTGGCAGACCAGGCAATGGGATCCGGCGTAGCCCTCGACCTGGTATTCAGGACGGTCGAAGTGGCCGTCGCTCCCCTCCCGCTTGGGACACATGCGATCGGGGTCGGGGGAGCGGCAAATGGCCCAGCCGAGGCCGCGGGCCAGCTTTTCGCACTCGTGGCGCAGCCTTCCCTTCAACTGGGAGCCGGGGATGAGCAGCCTGCCGTAGGCATCCTTGAGCAGGGGCTTGTCCGCCAGGGAGCCGCTGGAGCCGCCGGATCCCACCGCCAGGGCCGAGGCGAGGGTGGCCTTCAAAGGGATAGAGGTGCTCGTTTGGGGCAGCTCTGCCAGCCGAACCATCACTTCACCTCCACAGGAACGGGCCGGCCCTCGACCTGGGGCTGTTTTTGCACAAAAGCGTACAGATCCACCAAATCCCGCCAGATGGTCTCGTAGGTGGGTTCCCCCTCCGCCGCCACGTACATCCAGGGGGGGAGGTGGCCGTCGTTGGTTTTGGCCTTGCACCAGGTGCGTTCAAAGGCCTCGATCAGCGGCTGCCCTTTTTGGCCCAGCCGGGTGCGGAAGTAGAGGTAGTTGAGGGTGGCGGTGCGCTTGCCTTTTTCCAAAAAGCCGCGGATTTGGTAGAGCTGGGAGCGGGGAAAATCCGCCGCCTGCAAAGCTTGCACCGTTCTCAGCAGCCCGCGGATCTCCGGGACGGTGTAGGGGCCGGCGTAGAGCTTGAGGAGGTGGCCGTTCTGGCGGATCTCCAGGGCCTGCTGGCGAAAATCCTGGATGCTGGAGGCGATCAAAGTCACCGATTTCAAAGAGAGAAAGTCGATGGTGGCCACCGAGAAGTCTTGGTCGCGGGGCTTCAGCTTTTTGGCGCGGCTTTTGGCAGATTTCAACAGTTGTTCGGTCAGCCTTTCGGCATAGTAGATGGGGGTGTCTTCCGAGGCAAACAGCACGCCTGCCGAGGTGGAGAGCCGACAGAGCTGGTCTGGGCTGTCGGCCGGGTAGCGGTGCGGCACCTGGCCGAGGGAGCGAGCGGCGTAGGTGGCCGATTTGGCCAGCAGGATCTGCTCGAATTGCTCACAAAAGGTGGCGGCGATCTCCAGAGCCTTGTGGGCCGGCACCACCATCAGCACATCGTCCCCGCCGATGGTCAGGATCTCGAAGGGGTGGATCCACTCGCCGTTGCGGTCTCTGCCGCTTTCCGGATCCGGCGGCAGGCCCCGCAGCCGGTGCGCCTGCAGGTGCTGGGCAAGGGCGCGGTAAACGGCTTGTTCCGTGGCCTCGGAAACGTCGTGGCTAAATTGCCGGTAGGCCTCTGGGGTTTGGATCTGCTGCACGTAGCCGCCCATATTGTTGCCGTCGGCGTAGAGGTAGGCCACAAAGCCCTGGCTGGCGTTGGCCACTTCCCGCAGCGATTGCGCCTCGCCGGGGCCGGATCCCCTGTAGGGCTGCAAATAGCGCTCCCGGTAGGGCTCGCCGGCGGGAGAGTCGAGGAAGCGGGCAAATCGCGTTACCCAGCTTTCCACAAAGCCGGGATCCCAATTGGGGAATTTGCGGAACCACCCCTGCTGGCCTGTCTCCAGGCGCTTGGCCTGGCGGCCCACCAGCGCTTTGCGGGCCGTGGCCTCCGAGAGCCAGGGCTGACCTGGCAGGTCGGCTTTGGCCAGGGCCGGGCGGCGGTCGGTGCTGTCGCGGCGCAGGTAGGGGTGGGTTTCAAAAAAGGTAGGATGGGCGCGGCTGGGACGACCGGGATCCGGATTGCCGTTGCGGCGGTGCTGGAAGCGGGCAGCCAGGTGGCCCACCAGCTCGTTGAAACTTTTGCGGGCCTGGAAGCTGGCTTCGCTGCCATCTCCGAAGTAGGCCCTCACCAGGGGGTGGGCCTGGTGTTGGGCCAACCAGTCCAGCCAGGGGGTGCGTTCGATGGGATCCCGCAGCAGGCCGTAGCGCAGCTCCAGCAGCCGAAAGGCGGATCCCACGGCACAGGCGTTGGCGGTGAGGGTTTCTTCGGTGTAGCGGCGCTCAATGGCCTCGCAGAGGTCGTCCACATAGGCCGCCGGGCAGAAGGCCAAGAGGTTGCCGCCGGTGGAGTAGATGAGGAGCTCCGGAATGAGAGCCTGCGCCAAAGCCGGGTAGTGCTGCTGCAGCCAGGGCCGGATCCGCCGGTTCACGTAGTCCCTTAGCTCTGCTTGAGACTCCTTCCCCAAGGCTTCCCACCCCAAGTAGGTTTGCTCAGGATCCCCGAAGAAGGCGGGCAGATCCACCAGGTTAATGCGATCCAACAGGGCCGAGGCGCCGCGGATTTCCGGCAGTTTGGCGGACTCGAAGACGTAGCCCTTGATCTTGGTGGCCCCCCCGTAAACCAAGCCGATGCGGCTGGTCTGCCGCCACAGCTCCGGATAGCGCGATTGCAGCTCTGCCAAGGTTTTGGGAAAGGTTGTGGCCGCCACGCTCTCCTGAAATTGGCGCACCTGCGCCCAAAGAGGTTGCAGCGCTTCCGGGATCCCGGCTGCGTCGTCGGTGCGGATGGCTGCGCCCATCTGCTGCAGAATCGGCAAGGGAAATTGGGGATCCCGCCCTTCTCCCCAAGCCAGGCACCAGGCCAAGGCGATGGGCACGGGGGAGGTAGAGGAGGTAGCGGTCATGGACAACACCTGGCAAAAAAGAATAGAACGCAGCTTCTGTGCCTGCGGGCAAATCCGAACCCGACTTTTGACTGGGGCGATCCTTGAACTTCACAAATCCTTCATAAAAACCAAAGGCGCTTCAAAAAGACGGCGTCGGCCATAGCAGCCACGCGGGCAGAGAATCGCAGCCGACAGAGAGAGGCGACAGCAGTGACTGATGGTTGCATTTTGCAGTTCCAGACTGGGAGACAGTATAGGCCGATTTAGATCCATTGCCAACAGATTCAAGACTTTTTTCGGTTGGCCCAGCCAGCGATTTAAAGGTAAAGCAAATTGGAAGGGATCCCTTCTCAAATCCTCTCAAAGGAAAAGTGGCTCTGGGTTGATTTTGGTTGGGGGCTGCTATTGACTGGGGATGAGCAAAAATTGGCTGGGCCTATGCTGACCAAGTTGAGTTTTTCAGAGCCACCCATCGCCGGAGCAGAAAGCGGCAAGTGGCCGGCGGGATCCGAGCTGGTGGGGATCACCCTGGAAGTGCAGGCCCCTCAGCCCTACCTGTTGGATCCCCACTACGCTAAAGGGCTGCACGCCTGGTTTTTGGGCGAGGTGCAGCAGATGGATCCGCAGCTATCTGCCTATTTGCACGACGGAGAATCGGAAAAACCCTTCACCCTCTCCCGGCTGATGGGGCCCTTCCGCGAGCAGAGTGGGCGACTGCTGATCCCGCCCCAGATCCCCTTCCGCTGGTCGATCACCGCCCTCAACCCCCAAGTGGTGGAGTGGCTGCGGGAATGGTGCCGACGGCTGCCCCCCTGGCTGGAGTTGCGCGGATCCCCGCTGCAAATCCTGGGATGGAAGATCTCGATCCCCCCGCGCACCTACCGTCAACTGCTGGAGCAGCCCCTTGTCCATCGCTCCTGGAGCCTCTCTTTCATCTCGCCCACCAGCTTTCGCCACCGCGGCCACCATTTGCCGCTGCCGGTGCCTCGCAACCTGTTCCACAGCTATTTGCGCCGTTGGAACGATTTTTCCGGCCTGCCCATCGAGGTAGAACCTTTTCTGGATTGGGTGGATGGGGAAGTGGTCATCCAGCGGCACCGGCTGGAATCGGTTAAAACCACCGCCGGTCGCCAGGGATCCGTGACGGGCTTCGTTGGCTGTGTACAGTTGGCGGTTTCCTCGCGCGCGTCTGAACTGTTGCAGCAGCAGCTCCAGGCCCTGATCCTCTTCGCCCCCTACTGCGGCACCGGCCACAAAACCCCCTTTGGGCTGGGGCAAACCCGCCTCGGTTGGCTGGCCGAAGAGCTGCCCGCCACCCCCGTCCTTTGCCGGGAAGAGCAACTGACCCGGCGCATCGAGGAGCTGAGCGCCCTCTTCCTCAGTCAGCGGCAGCGCCAAGGGGGATCCCGCGCCGAAAAGACGGCCCAACTTTGGGCAACAATCTTGGCCCGACGAGAGCTAGGAGAGAGCTTGCAGCAGATTGCCGCCGACCTGGAGATGCCCTACGAGACGGTGAAGACCTATGCCAAACTGGCCCGGCGAGCCCTTCATTCTGCACCCGACACGATGGATCCCTCATCTGCTCGATAAGGATCCCGCCTAGAAGTCGGAAAAAGCCGTAAGCCCTGAGACTGTCTTTGCCCAAGGTGCCTAGTTTCCGTCCCCTTGCGGGGAAAAGGTAGGGATCAAC
>NZ_JANSJI010000022.1:0-10622 GCF_047462475.1 Synechococcus sp. H55.11 | reverse complement strand
CTCTCCCTGAGGGAGAGGGGAGTTAGAGCGGCGCGTTCGCGACAGCGTTGCGTAGGAATAGCGCCGACCGGGAAAACTAGAAACGGAGATCCCAAACGGGGAAAAACCCCACCAGCAGCTCCACGATCAACAGAGCCGGTAGCAGGTTGGCCACCCGCAGGCGGGCCAGGCCGAGCAGGTTCAGGCCAATGCTCAAGATCAGGATCCCACCGGTGGCCTCTAGGGCCGCCATCAGGTCTGGGCGCAACAGCGGCTGCAACTGCCGCGCCAACAAGGCCACTCCCCCCTGCACCAAGAGCACCGGCAGCGCCGAAAATAGGGTGCCCCAGCCCAGGCTGGCGGCGAAGGCGAGGGTGGCGATCCCATCCAACGCCGCTTTCACCAACAACAGCGAGGGATCCCCTAAGCCATCCCGGATGGATCCCAGCAACGTCATGGGGCCGACCACAAACAGAATGCTGGTGGCAACAAAGGCGCGGGTAATGGGGCTGGGACCCAGCCGGCGGCTTACCTGCTTCTCCAGGGCCTGGCCAACCCGCTCGAAGGCGGCCTCGATGTCGATCCACTCCCCCAGCACCGCTCCTGACACCAGGGCCACCAAAACCGTTAGCGTTTGGGCGGCACTGCTGAGGGTCAGAGCCATTTGGATCCCCAAGACCAACACCAGGGCTCCCATCGCTTGCAAGAGGGTTTGGCTCATGCGTTCGGGCAGGCGGCTGCCCATGCCCCAGCCGAGGCCGCTGCCCACCAGGATGGCCAGGGCATTGACGAGGGTGCCAGTGCCGGGAGGAGCCATAGGTTTGCCCAGACTTTCCATTCTCAGTCTCCAACAAAGGCTCGTCCCAAACCTGCGCGGAAGCACCTAGGCAGATCGGCCATTTTCGCTGCCGATCCTGGCTATACTGGGGACACGCTCACCCAAACCCAGCGGTGGGCTTTCACTCCGCAGCGATTCACATGAGCTTTTGGAAGGGCCTGTTCGGGTCAACAGGGGCTGCTACAACCAAAGAGCCGGCGCAAACAGCCAAGGCCGACCGTCGCCAGGAAACAGTAGTGGTCCGAGGGGAGACTATCCTCTTCAGCTTGGATCCCAACTTGGATCTGTACGAGCTGGAGGAACTCTGCGATGCAGTGGGTTGGTCGCGTCGCCCCATGCACAAAGTGAAAAAAGCCCTGCAGCACAGCTTCTTGGTGGTGTCGATGTGGCTGCAGCGGGGCAGCTATCGTCGCCTCATCGGCTTTGCCCGCGCGACATCTGACCATGCCTTCAATGCCACCATCTGGGATGTGGTGGTGCATCCCGATTTCCAGGGCAGGGGTCTGGGCAGGCGGCTGATGGAAAAGGTAATCCACGAGCTGCGCGCCCAAGACATCAGCAACATCACCCTTTTTGCCGATCAGGGGGTGGTCAGCTTTTACGAACGGCTGGGCTTTACCCCCGACCCCGAGGGGATCAAAGGCATGTTTTGGTATCCCCGCTAGCCCATGGCTCCCCTGGTGATCCTGCCCGGTTATCTGGCGGGCGCGGCGGAATACGAGCCTTTGCGCCAAGCGCTGGAGGCCCGCGGCTATGCGGCGCGGGTGGTGCCGTTGCAGGTGCGCAGTTGGTTTCCCACACTGGGGGGAAGGCCCGTCACGCCCATCTTACGGGCTCTGCAGGCCACCATTCGGCGCACCCAGGCCGAGTTTGGGGTTGAGCGGGTTAACCTGGTGGCCCACTCCGCCGGCGGCTGGATTGCCCGCATCTACCTGGGATCCGTGCCCTATGGGGGACAGGTGTGGCAGGGGCGGGAGCACGTCTCGACCTTGATCAGCCTCGGATCCCCTCACACCAGCCGCGAGCGCTGGACAAGGCGCAATTTGGACTTTGTCAACACCCACTATCCGGGGGCCTTTTGGCCGCAGATCAAATACGTGTGTGTGGCGGGCAAGGCCATCCAAGGGCAGAGGTTGAAGCTGGGATCCCTGTGGCGGCAAGAGCATTATCTGGCTTGGCTGGCCTACAACAGCTATTGGCTCACCGCCGGCCAAGGAGAGCTGTGGGGCGACGGCATTACCCCCATCCAGGCTGCCCACTTACAGGGGGCTGTCAACCTAACCCTGCCCGACTGTTACCATTCGGGTCGAGGTGGGCGGCGCTGGTACGGTTCCCCCGAGGTGGTGGAAGCCTGGGCTGGCTACTTGGCTTAGCTGCTGGGTTCTTTGGGATCGGCAACGGAAGTCTCGGGCAAAGAGGCGGTCGATTGGCGACGTTCCTGCTGGCGTCGGGCGGCTTTCACCATTTCTTCGACAATGGCCCGCGCCTGCTTCATGCGATCCAAGCTGCTGCGGTAGAGCTCCAGATCTTTTTTCACCCGCTCTGCCGAGAAGGGCAGCTTGCCCACCACATCCTCCAAAAAGCGACGGGTGCGCTCTTCCGGTTCTTTGAAAAGGGACTTGGCTACAACTTCATAGGCTGTGTAAAGGCCAACCGCCAAAACCCGGCTGTAGGCATAGGGAGGCTGGGTCATGCGCTCCAAAATGGCTTTCAACCCGCCCACATCTTCCGCCCCCGGTTTGAGACAAAGGAGATCCAGTCTTTGGCGTGGATCCCCGCTGCGCATCAACTCGAGCAGATCGCAGGCATTCTTGCGCAACACCTCCGGCTTGAGGTGGAGAGCCTTACAGAGGGCGTTGAAAATGGCCTCTCGCTGTTCAGGGGGGTGGTAAGCTTCCATCAGCCCGTCGTAGAGGGTGACCAGCCCCAAAGCAAAAAACGGGTCGTAGGTGAAGGCACTGTTGACGGTGGTCAGGTGCAGCTCCACCAGCAACTCTTCCACCACCCGCCGATAGACGGCGTTGATCGGGCGAGGGTAGGCGCTGAAAAAGGTCGCTTTGGTGGCGGCGAGGGTGCGAACAGGATTCACAGGCAGACAGAAAGATGAGCTTGAGGATGGCTTTCTCGACTGTTTTTATTCTCGCCTGTGGTGACTCTGAGGGCAAGCGATGGCCCTCCGCTATGGTGAGATAGGGATGGGTTGAGGAGGGGGATGGCAACAACAGACGTGACGGTGGTGGTGAAGATCGGCACCTCCAGCCTGACGGACACGCAAACCGGCCTGTTGCGCCTTTCGGTGCTGGGGCCGCTGGTGGAGGTACTAACCCACTTGCGCAGGCAGGGGTACGCGGTGATCTTGGTCTCCTCCGGAGCGGTGGGGGTAGGTTGTGCTCGCCTGGGCTGGCGGCAACGACCGACGGCCATTGCCGAAAAGCAGGCGGTGGCTGCCGTGGGGCAGGGACGGCTGATCCGCCTTTACGATGACCTCTTCTCGGCTCTCAACCAGCCGATTGCCCAAGTTTTGCTCACCCGCGGCGATCTGGTGGAGCGCAGCCGCTACGTGAACGCCAATCGCACGTTTGCCCAACTGCTGCAGATGGGGGTTATCCCCATCGTCAACGAAAACGACACCGTGGCAGTGGAGGAGCTGAAATTCGGCGACAACGACTCGCTTTCGGCGTTGGTGGCCAGCATGGTGCAGGCCAAGTGGCTCATCTTGCTCACCGATGTGGACAAGCTCTATTCGGCTGACCCCAACCGGGATCCGTCTGCTGAGCCCATCGAGCGGGTGTTGCCCGGGATCCCTCTCCAGGTGAAGGCCGAAGCCCAGGGAAAAAGCGGCTGGGGCACCGGCGGCATGGCCACCAAGCTAACCGCTGCTCAAATTGCTACAGCCGCAGGCGTCACGGTGGTGATCACCAACGGCAAACGGCCTGAGCAGATCCCGGCCATTCTGGCCGGCGAGGCCATCGGCACCCGCTTTGATCCGGCTCCCCAGCCCGCCAGCGCCCGCAAGCGATGGATTGCCTATGGCCTCATCCCCGAGGGATCTTTGACTTTGGATGAGGGGGCGGTACGGGCGGTGTGCCAGCAAGGACGTTCGCTGCTGCCGGCAGGGATCACGGCCGTTTCTGGGGAATTTGAGGCGGGGGCCGCCGTGCGCCTGTGCGATCCCAGCGGTCAGGAGGTGGCACGGGGTCTGGTGAACTACAGCGCCGCAGAACTGCGGCAGATCAAGGGCAAAAAAACTGCCGAGATCCCTCACATTCTGGGCTACGAGGGGGTCGATACCGCTGTGCATCGGGATAACTTGGCTCTGCTCAACTAGGCCACTGCGATGGCCTATTCTTCCAACTGCCAGGGATCCTGAGCCAGCTCCTCATCGAAAACCCGCGGTGGGCGCACGGCCAGCAGCACCTGGCCCAACAGGGGAGAGGAGGGTGAATCCTCAATCCACTCCACTGCCACCAGTCCAGCCCGATCCAGCAAGAAAAATCCCGCCGTTCCTTCCCAAACCCGAACAGCGCGATCCACCACCAGCAAGACCGGATCCCGTTCTTCCTCAGGGGCTACCGGCAAGCCCAACAGGGATCCCAGCAGCCCGTTTTCTACTGGTAGGACGACCGGATCCCCGGCCTTTTGCATCACCGGCCAAGCGGGCAAGGCCATCCAAGTCTGCTCCGCCGGGCTGGTGACCCAGCCAAAAGGCCCTTGGGGCTCGCCGGCAGGGATCTGTTCCCAGATGTCGGTCGCCAGGGGCAGGGATCCGGCCACCGGCAGCAGGCGCGGCAGATCTTCTTCCAGGCGAAACACAGACAGCTTGGGCAAAACGCTGCGTTGGGGTCGGGAGCTGGCAGCAACCGTGGATAGGAGCTGCTCCACCTGCTGGCGGGCTGTATCGCTATGGACATACCGAAACGCTCGACCGATAGCCCGAGTGCGCTCCTGCAGATCGCGGGTTTGCTGGGCCGTTCTCCAGGCTTGATAGGCCACCGCATCGCCGGGGTGATCCGTAAACCCGTCCGGAAGCCGTTGCAGTTGGGCGTAATTTTTCACGGCACGGGCGATCTCATGAGCTTCATCGACATTCAAATGGCGGTTGAGGACGAATTCCGCCACCCGAACCCGATCCTGTGGCGAGAGGATGCGCAGCTCGTAGAGGATATCGCTGCCTCGGTGGGCAAAATGCTCCAGAACCGCCGGGCTGGCGCCGGCTTTGGCCATCCCCTCGTAAACCTGGGCGGCGACGAGGATCTGA
Organism: Synechococcus sp. H55.11; assembly: GCF_047462475.1. Lineage (NCBI taxonomy): Bacteria > Bacillati > Cyanobacteriota > Cyanophyceae > Synechococcales > Synechococcaceae > Synechococcus > Synechococcus sp. H55.11. Next base: position 5,547 of record NZ_JANSJI010000022.1, on the reverse strand, counting down.
TTTTGCTGGGCGGGCTCAAGCCCAGTCGCCTCAAAGATGGCCTGGGGAGTCATTTTCTGTTGCTGCAAGCTTTGGCAGGCCTTGGCCCAATCCAGCCAACGGCCCTCTTTGCGTCGCAGCCGCTCCACCAACAAGCTGGGATCCTCCCCCAGGGCAGAGGGTTCTGGCAGATGTTGACCCATGGCAAGACGTCCTCCACAACAACATCAACACGATCAGCGCAATACAAAACTCACTACCGTCGGGAGTTGGGCAGGCCGAGGCCAAAATACGATCTAAAAGACGACCTCAAGAATTTTTTTAAGAATTTTCCTTGTGCCGGGTTGGCTGTCCTGTCTTTAGCTTAATCGGCGGGAAGCCCGGCACTGTATTGGTGAATTGTGTTTACTCAACGAAGATGAGTGTCGGGAGTCGTTCACTCCAAGGGGATCACCTCGGCAGTATGGCCATCCACAGGCAACTGGTTGAGATCCAATTGCCAAAGCTGGAAGCGCTGTGACTGCCCGGCTGTCAGCACCTGCAGCCAGACCAGCCCCTTTTGCCCCACCTGCAACACTTCAGATCCGACGGGCACGGCCACCTGGGCCAAGGGATCCCCCCCTTCGCCGTACAGCCAGAGGGACGAGAACTCTTCTCCCTCCCGACACAGCAGCAGCAGACCCCAAGGGGCTTGGACCATCTGGACAGGCCACCCTCTCAAAAACCAGCGGCGCACCCGCAGCGGATTCACCTGTACCGAGTCGAGGTAGGGGCAGCAACCCTGCTGGGCCGCAAAGAGCAGCCGTTCCCCCAGGCTGACCGCCATCCCTTGGGGATCCAGGGGTAGGCGATAGCGCAGCGGCTGGGATCCCGGCTGCAAAGGCAAGCCGGTGGGATAAGGCACAAGGCTCATCTGCACCCACTGCCGCCCCGCACCGGTCAGCAAAACCAGATAATCCGAGAGGGCCAGCAAGCGGGGCAGGGATCCCGTCCCAGCCGGCTGCGGGCCAGGCCAACGAAAGTAGCGATGGGAATCGGGGAAAGGCTGGGGCCCGGTCGGCTGCCACTGCACAGCCCCCAGCTCTTGGGCGGTGGCCCAGACCAACTCCTGCCGCTTTGCCAGCCAGGTGGCCTGCCAATCCTCCGCAAAACTCAGCAGGGTACGGATGCGCGCGGGACTCAGGTGCAAAAGGCTGCTTTTGGAAAAAGCCAAAGCCTCCGGGAAGCTCGGCAAAGGCAGCACTTGCCGCAACGGTTCGGCCAAGGAGAAACAGGCCAGAGGCGGCGCTCCTGAGGCAAGGGTCTGCAGCTCCAGCCACTCCAGCTTCTGGGAGGTCACTCGCAACAGCAGCGGGGAACGGCAGCCACTGGGATCCTCGCAGATGTAGAACTTTTGCTCAGGCGGGGACTCCATCCCGCCACCGCCCACAAAACCCGGATCCGGCAGATCCCAGACCTGCAGGCCGGGGGGGGATCGCCTGGACAGGTGCGGGCCAACCCAACAACTGGCCGGCTCCTGCCACTCCTGAGCAAACACCGCCAGAGCTGAGCGCATCTGCGCCGCCGTGCGAAACCGCCGCAAGGGCAATTTGCGCAACGTGATCTCCAGCAGTTCCTGCAGCGGGGCCGGGATCCCTTCTGGGCAGACAAACGGCTGGTTGAGGTGGGCGTGCATCAACTGGCTGGGGGAGCCGGAAAAGGGCCGCTGACCCGTCAACAGCTCCAGGAGGATGATCCCCACCGCGTAGAGGTCAGAAGCGGGGCCAAACTGGCCGTAGAACCGCTCTGGCGCCATGTAGGCCGGCGAGCCGGTGGCGGCGATCTCGCCGGGGGCAGGTTGGGGGTGGCGGGCGATGCCAAAGTCCGTCAGCTTCAGTTGCCAGCCCTGGGGTGTGGGCTTGAGCAAAATGTTCTCCGGCTTCACATCGCAGTGGATCACCCCCTGGCGATGGGCATGATCCAGCCCGGCCAAGATCTGATCCACAAAGCCCAAAACCTGCTTGACCGGCAGCCACAGCCCCCGCTCCACCTGGTCGATCAGCTCCCGCAGGGTGCCCCCCTCGCAGTACTCCAACACCAAATACCGCCCCTCGCGGGCATGTTCGAGGGCGTAGCAGCGGGTGATATTGGGATGGTTCAACGTCAGCAAGTAGCGCAGCTCCCGCAGCAGGTTGGGGGTGGGGAAACGCTCCGCCGGCAGCTCCTTGAGGGCCACCAGCTCCCCCCCTTGGCGGGGCCGGGCGCAAAACACGCGCCCATACTGACCTTGGCCAGCCAAACCCAAAACTTGGTAGCTGTCGTGAATCGACTTGGTGGTACGGCTGCGTCGGGACACGGCGCCAGGGGAATCCATACCGGCACTTTGTATCGTTATATCCCCTGCCCGCTCTCTTCTTGTCCTAATCTCGGCACCTTTGCCGACAGGGCTGCTCCCCCTGCACCCACCAATGGAGAGACTAGGAGCCGGTCAACTGCTGGAGCAGCTCCGCCGCGTGAGTCTCCACCTTGACCTTGGTGATGACGGCCTCGATCTTCCCCTCCGGATCGATGACAAAGGTGGTGCGGTGGATGCCGTTATAGACTTTGCCCATGAACTTTTTCGGGCCATAGACGCCGTAGGCGGTGGCCACCTTGGCCCCCTCGTCCACCAACAGCGGAAAAGGGAGCTGCAGTTTTTGGGCAAATTTTTGGTGGGAACGGGCATCGTCGGCGCTCACCCCCAAGATGTGGATCCCCTGGGCCTGATACTCGGCGTAGGCATCCCGAAAGCCACAGGCTTCTTGGGTGCAGCCGGGGGTGTTGTCCCGCGGGTAAAAATAGAGCACCACCCGCCGGCCCCGCAACTGGCTCAAGCTGATCAAGTTGCCCTCGGCATCGGGCAAGGTGAACTCCGGCGCGGGATCCCCAACAGCAAGAGGCATGGCGGGATCCCTCCTCAGGTGGATTTTTTCGGGGAGAGGATCATCGTGATGTTGCGCCCTTCCTTTTGGGGAGGCTGCTGCATTTCCGCTACGCCTTCTAGGTCTTTGAACAAGCGCTGCAGCAGTTCTTCCCCCAACTCGGCGTGCTGGGCCTCGCGACCGCGAAACATCACCGTGGCTTTCACCTTGTCTCCATCCCCCAAGAACTGTTGGGCGCTGCGCAGGCGCACGTGGTAGTCGTGCTCGCCGATGTTGTAGCGAAACTTCACTTCCTTGATCTCGGCAGTGTGTTGTTTTTTGCGGGCCTCCCGCTCTTTTTTCTCCTTCTCAAACTTGAACTTGCCGTAGTCCATGATGCGGCAGACGGGGGGATCCGCTTTGTCGCTCACCAAGACCAGGTCTAGGTCTTTTTCTTCGGCCAGGCGCAGGGCTTCGCGCGGGCTCATGATCCCCAACTGGGTGCCGTCGGTATCGATGAGGCGGATTTTGGGGAAGCGGATGCGCTCGTTGATGGCCGGCAGCTCTGCACGCTGCTTGCGGGGAAAGCGGTCAAGTGGACGCTCTACGGACAAGTTTTCCTCTCTGAACGGAACGCAGGACAAAGACAAATGCCAAAAGAAGCAGACGCCTTTTGGGCGACGCCGACCCACAGACTTGAACTCTCCAAGCGGCTGTCGGCCCGCCGGCCAAGGCATGCTGCACCTATACTAGCTGGCATTTTCTATCTCCTTCTAGAGCTGTCAAGAGTTGTCAAGGCTCGCTCACCTGGGATCCGGTCAGGTTCCGCGGTAGGATAACCAAAGCAGCGATCCGGACGGGATCGAGGGTTGTTTGTCGGCCAGCAGGGAGGGCAAAAGCGGTGCAACTGGGTTTAACGGAACGGGAACTAAAAGACCTGGCCCAGAAGTCGGTTCAGCTCATCTTGAGCCCGCGGGAGGGGGATAGCGAGGCGCTGATCCAGTACAAGTCTTCGGCGGAATTTCGGGCCGGAGTCCATCTGGCCTGCGCGGCCATGGTACTGGTTTTGGCGGAAAACAACGAGCGCATCGGCCAACAGTTGGCCGCCCTCCAGGAAAAGGGATCCCTGCAGGAGCCTTCCCCAAAAGCTGCCGGCTGAAGCGGCGGCCCCCAAACATCATCCGGCCATGGTTCCAGAGACTACTCCGCCGCAAGTGCGTTGCGAACGAGACTCGATGGGGGAGCGACAACTGCCCCAGTCGGTCTACTACGGCATCCAAACCGCCCGCGCCCTGGAGAACTTTCCCATCAGCGGCCTCAGGCCTCTGCCAGAGTACGTGGAAGCCTGTGTGCTGATCAAAAAGGCGGCGGCTGAAGTCAACGGCGAGCTGGGCTGCATTCCGGCAGAGGTGGCCAAGGCGATTGTCCAAGCAGCAGACGAGATCCTCCAGGGATCTCTGCGGGATCAATTTGTGGTGGATGTGTACCAGGCGGGGGCGGGCACCTCTCACCACATGAATGTGAACGAGGTGCTGGCCAACCGGGCTTTGGAGATCCTGGGGGAGCCCAAGGGACGCTACGAGCGGGTCAGCCCCAACGACCACGTCAACTACGGCCAGTCCACCAACGACGTGATCCCCACCGCCATCCGCCTGGCCGCCCTGTCGCGGGTGCGGCGGGATCTGTTGGTCACACTGGACAACCTGGTGGCGGCACTGGAGCAGAAGGCCCAAGAGTTTCGCGGCATCCTCAAAGCCGGTCGCACCCATTTACAGGATGCTGTCCCTGTAAGGCTGGGGGACAGCTTTGGGGCCTATGCGGCCATCTTTGCCCAGCACCGCCGCTGGATCGAGGAGGCCAGCCAGGCTCTGTGCAGCTTAGGGTTGGGGGGCAGCGCGGTCGGCACCGGCCTCAACACCCCCCCCCAGTACCGACAACAGGTGGTGCAGCGGCTGGCGGATTACACCCAGTTGCCCCTCACCCCGGCTCCCCATCCCATGGCAGCGATGCAGAGCATGGCCCCCTTTGTGCACCTGTCGGGATCCCTGCGCAACCTGGCCCAGGACGGCATCAAACTGGCCAATGACCTGCGGCTGATGGATTCCGGCCCCAAGACCGGCCTCAAGGAGATTCAACTGCCGCCGGTGCAGCCCGGCTCCTCCATCATGCCCGGCAAGTACAACCCGGTGCTGGCCGAGATGCTGAACATGGTCTGCTTCCAGGTGATCGGGCTGGACACCGCCATCACCCTCTGTGCTCAGGCGGGGCAATTTGAGCTGAACGTGATGATGCCCCTCATCGCCTACGACCTTCTGCACAGCCTGCAGATCTTGAACAACAGCCTGCGGGTCTTCGCCGAGCGCTGCATTCAAGGCATCATCCCCTACCCGGAGCGGTGCCGCAGCTATGCGGAAGGAACTCTCGCTCTGGTGACCGCCCTCAACCCCTACATTGGCTATTTGCAGGCGGCAGAGATAGCCAAGCTCTCCCTGGAAACCGGCAAACCCATCCGCCAAATCCTGTTGGAGCGCAACTTGATGAGCCCGGAACAGGTGGCCAAAGTGTTGGACCTAGAGGCGATGAGCCAAATGCAGTCCTAGCCCATTCACTGCAGAGAGGGAATACTGCTCCCAGCGCCCAGCATCATTTGCCCAACACCTCAGGTTTTGTAGTCAATGAAACGTTTCTC
>NZ_JANSJI010000021.1:0-2801 GCF_047462475.1 Synechococcus sp. H55.11 | reverse complement strand
GAGAGGGGCTGGGGGTGAGGGCCATCCCTCAGGGAGAGGGGCTGGGGGTGAGGGCTGGGAGAGGGGCTGGGGTTGGTCGCGTAAGCGGCGCGGAGCGCTTGGGCCTCAGGGAGAGGAACTGGTCGAAGAGCGCTTGGGGAAATGAGCGCCTGGGAGCTGTTTCAATCTAGTCTGAAATGACTACAGCCTACCCCCTTTAAAGCCTGAGTTGCCGGCCAAGTGGGGTCGGAAACTTTGCCGAGCAATCTTGTGCACGTGGCCGACGCAATCAAGCCAACAAGTCCTTGAGAACCTCATTGGAAAACAGCCAGCCCTCCGGCGGGATCAGCCGCAGCCGCCCGGCCTCACAACTGGCCCAACCCTTCTCAAAATAGGGATCCAGTCTCTCCAAGGCTTGCTTCAGCTTGTTGTCGCCAAAACGCTCTTGTAAATGGCCTAAATCCAGCCCTTCTTGTAAGCGCAACCCCAACATCAAAGTATCCATCCAAACTTCCTCTGGGGATGCTTCCGGGGGGAGGGGGTGGGCTTTGGCTTTCACCTGCTCAAAATAGTCGTAAAGGGTTTTGGGCTGCTGAATGCGCCGTCCCCCTTCGTAGCCGACGGATCCCATGCCAAAGCCAAAGTAAGGGCGATTTTCCCAGTACACCCGGTTGTGGCGGCAGGCATACCCAGGGCGGGCAAAATTGGAGATCTCATAGTGAATGTAGCCTGCTTGGGTGAGCAGCTCTCGCGCCATCAAGTACATTTCAACTGTGGTTTCCTCAGTGGGCAAAGGTGCATCTCCCGGTCGGTACATCCGACCAAATCGGGTTCCCGGCTCAATCGTTAAATCATAGATGGAGACATGGGTGGGGTTGATTTCAAGAACAGCCTGCAGCGATTGCTGCCAGTGCTCCAAGGTCTGGTAGGGCAGCCCAAAGATCAAGTCCAGGTTGAAATTCTCAAAGCCCACTGCCTGCAAGTCGGCCACGGCTTCGTAGACTTCTTCCACCCCATGCAGGCGGCCACAGGCGGCCAGCAGCTCAGGTTGAAACGCCTGTACCCCCAAGCTGATGCGGTTAACCCCCAGATCCCGGTAGCCCGCCAACTGCTCCCGCGTCAGGGTGCCAGGGTTGGCCTCCAGCGAGATCTCGCAGTTGGGATGAAACGGGATCCTCTCCCGCAGTTGAGCCAAGATCCGGCCCAACTGCTCCACCGTCAGCAGGGAAGGGGTGCCGCCGCCGAAAAAAATGCTGGTCAAGGGCTGGGGATCCCCGGCCAAATGGCGGTAGCGGTAGGCGCCGCCGATCTCCTGGCAGAGCCTCTGCACATAGGTTTCCATCAGCTCGCGGGTGCCCAGGCCGGTGGCAAAGTCGCAGTAGTAACAGCGCTGCCGGCAGAAGGGGATGTGCAGATAGGCTGCTGCGGGCCAGCCAAGCTGAGTGGAGAGGATAAGGTTTTCCTCAGATGCTGCAACTACCATAGCTCCCTACCTTGCTAAAACCACTATACTGGTAGGCTCCTAAACGCTTTAGGAAAAGGGATCCCATGAAAGCCGTGCGCCTGGCGGTGATCGACTATGATGCCGGCAACTTGCATTCGGCTTGCAAAGGGCTGGAGCGGGCCGGGGCCGAGGTGCAGCTAGTAACAGAGCCGGCTGGGCTGGAGGCTTTTGATGGCATTGTCCTGCCCGGCGATGGGGCTTTCGACCCGGCCATGCAGCAGTTGCGGGCGCGGGGCTTTGAAGAGGCAATCCGAGCAGCAATCGGGCGGCAGCAGCCCTTTTTGGGCATTTGCCTTGGGCTGCAGGTTTTGTTCGAGGGCAGCGAAGAAGGGACAGAGCCAGGGCTGGGCCTTGTGCCGGGGCGGGTGCAGCGCTTTCGACCGGAGCCTGGCCTGCGCATCCCCCACATGGGCTGGAACCAGTTGCACCTTACCCAGCCCCAGTCTCCTCTTTGGGCAGGGATCCGCGACCAAAGCTGGGTTTACTTTGTCCACTCCTACCACGCCGTGCCCAGCGACCCAAGCTGGGTGGCCGCCACCACCCAACACGGCAGCCAAACCTGCGTGGCCGCCATTGCCGGCGGCGCTTTGTTGGCCACCCAGTTTCACCCCGAAAAGTCCGGCCCGGTTGGTTTGAAGATCTTGCAAAACTTCGTGGACTTTGTGGCAGGATCCCTGGCCTAGACCTCGATTTTTCCCAAGCCCCATGAACTACTGGCTGATGAAATCGGAGCCCAGCGTCTACAGCATCTGGGATCTGCAGCGGGAGGGCCAAACCCTTTGGGACGGCGTGCGCAACTACCAAGCCCGCAACTACCTAAAAGCCATGCAGGTTGGGGATCGCGCCTTTTTCTACCACTCCAACGCCAACCCCCCCGGCATAGCCGGCCTGATGGAGATCCGAGAAACCCAGGTGGTCGATCCCAGCCAGTTTGATCCCACCAGCCCCTACTACGATCCCAAGTCAACCCCTGCGGATCCCCGCTGGCACACGGTGCGGGTGCACTTTGTTGCCGCCTTTGAGCGCTTGATCCCTTTGGCCGAGTTGCGAGCTGCCTTCACCCCCGATGAGCTGGAGGTGGTGCGACGAGGCACGCGCCTGTCGGTGATGCCCGTTCCCCAGGTTGTTGCCGAGCGGCTGCTGGCATTGGCGACTGCTCCTACTTAGCTGCTTCCGTTTCTGAAGATTCAGAGCGCAAAGAGATACAGCGTATCTGAAGTTTCTTAACGAATCCGAAAAATAGGAAACTGGGTATTCAACACCTGCCTAGGATTGAGAAAGCGACCTAGGGCGAGGTCATTGTGGCGCTGCGCGATGA